>NZ_JBQOUY010000006.1:0-100498 GCF_052216985.1 Acidaminococcus nyctereutis | reverse complement strand
CCTTTCAGTTCTTCGTGGTGGTTGAGGTGAAATGTAGCTTAGATATGTCTTTATTTTATCGTAAGACAAGGGGTCTTGTGAACAGGAGTGTCCACAAGACCCCAACATTTATTATAGAACCTTTTTTTATCTGGCTTTCCAGAATAAAGTGGATAAAATCGCAGAATACCTTCATAATAATCCAGCGATTCCCATAGATTTTACCCAAAGTCACAAAAATGTGATAAAATATAATTTATAGAAAATATAAGGACTTTATATACTAGGTCCCTGATCCCAATTGCAAGGAGTCTGATTGTACGTGAAGAAATACGATTCGAAGCCAATGACTTTTGGACTGACGGCTGCTGTGCTGCTGTCTCTCTTTGCCGGCCAGCGATATGGACAGGCCGCTGGACACCACTATGAATGGGTGAACAAATGGAGTGGGGATGCTGTGGAAGGGGACCCCATCACGGTCCACTACCTCCAGGGCTGGAACCAGGACAAGGTCACGGTAGGGACGGATGGAACCAGTCAGGTGACCATCGCCGACTACGGCGGCAGCAATGGGGGCGAGGCCACCGTCAAGGGGAAGAACATCGCTTTTACTGGCAATTTTGTCACCGGCGGCAAGATCACTGCCGGCAATGATGCCACGGACCGCTTGACATTCCGGAACATCCAGGCTGTCAGGATGGGGGGAGAAAAAGAAGCTGGGAGCATTGCCCTGGATGCCAGGGATATATCGGCTGATGCGGTCAGCGCCACGATGGGCGGGACCATCCATCTGGGGAACCAGTACATGAAGAGCGGACTGGAACTGGTGGATGTGAACGTTTCCAACTCCAGTACCGTAGAAATCGGCAATGCCGGGGCGGGGGATCTATCCGTTGGCCGCTTCAGCGTGGGAGGAGCCATGTGGTCGGATGATGATGATCGAATCTTGAATCACGTGACTCTCTCCGGGAACGATATCCACATTGAACAATTTGGGAATGTATCGGCTGCGGACATCGAACTCAATGCCCGGGGCAGCGTGGCGAGCCATTCCCAATGGATGGTCACTGGCGACGGTTACCACACCACAGAGGAACCCTATACGGCCCTGACGGTGAAGGCCGGGGGCGATGTCAGCGTGGGCGGTGACTATACTTCTATGGAAGCACACAACCATGCCAAAATCGATGTGACCGCCGGGGGAAAGATGACGGCTTCAGGGGATTTCCTGGCCGTGGGGGACGGCCATATCCATGTCGAAGCGGCCAACATTACCACAGGAGGGATACTTCATGCCACAGGGGAAAAGGCAGACATCACCCTGACCGCGGAAGACGCAGATGGCAACAAAGGGGATATCCAGGCCCAGGAACTCCAGGTGGACAGCCAGGGGACGGCATCCCTGACAGGGAAGACCATTACCTTGGCTCCCGATGGCAAGCACTATGGCGCCTACCGGTCCCTTCAGGTGCAGGACTGCCACGTGACCATGGATGCAGATGAGATCAACCTGCCTTCGGGCATCGGCTTCAACGGATCGGCAAGACTGGATCTGAAGACCGCCCATCAGCTGACCATCGGGAATGCCTTGCACGAAAATGCCTATGATACCAGTGCAATCCGTCTAACCTTTGGCAGTTATGGGGAAACCCGTACCGGCCAATTATATGGTGGGAGCAGCCAGGCAGAGGTGACGGTAAACGGTTCCACCGCTGTGGTAGGAAGTTCCAATGAAGATGAAAGGGTCTGGTTCAACGGGAAGAATCTGGCATTCAATGCTTTAAAAACACCGTCTCTGACGGATTCATCTTCCGATATGTACAAGGCCGTTGCCCTGGATTTCACCGATTCCCAGTTCTGGTCCGGCAATCCTGATACCACGGAGACCACTACGGTAAACGGCCATATCCTCACCAACAGCTCCAATGCCTTTGTCTTGAACGGCAGCAAAGCGGTCACCCTGAACGGACTGAAAGGGGATTTCGAACACAACCAGAACGCTTTTTCCCTGATCGACCGGGGCCATTCTTCCATCCAGATCGGGGATGCAGATACGGCCCTGACCACCGTGAATGGAGAGATCCTGACGGGCGTGGATACGGTCCTGTACGTGGGCGGCAAGGATATCCTCCTAGATAACGCCGGCCATACGGCCCTTTATGCCAACGCTTCCAGCCGGTCCGTGGAAATCGGCCGGACTGCGCCGGAGGGAAGTACTTCCGATACGGTTTCCATCAAAGGGCGGCTGCTGGTCAACGGGGTCGCCCGGATGGATGTAGTGGGGAAGGATATCACCCTCAGTGACGGAGCGGCGCCGGACAGCGGGACCTTGGGTACTACGGTGAAGACGAACGCAGATGGCAGCCATACGGAACCGGACAGCCATACCCATGATGCCCTGGTGATCCAGCAGGCAGCAGACAATGCTCTGGTCATCGGGGAACCGGATTCCCATGTGAGCATCGACGGCCGTCTGGTGGGCCTCAATGGAGGGTATTCCGTGGACGGGGACACCATCCACATCTATGAAGGAGCCAATAAAGACCAGAACCTGATCCTCACCACCGGAGGCGCCGTGAACCTGGGCCATGATGGGACCCGTCTGCTCCAGATCGACGGGGGCATCTGGGCCCTGGGGGATTCTGCCAACAAAGTGGATCTGGAAGGAAAGGACATCCGCATCGATCCGGCCAGCGGTATGCGGGCCGTCCAGGCCAATGCCATGCCGGTGGAAATCGGGGATAGCGCCACGGAAAATGCCGTAGTGAATGGAGA
Organism: Acidaminococcus nyctereutis; assembly: GCF_052216985.1. NCBI lineage: Bacteria > Bacillati > Bacillota > Negativicutes > Acidaminococcales > Acidaminococcaceae > Acidaminococcus > Acidaminococcus nyctereutis. The sequence goes on along the minus strand of NZ_JBQOUY010000006.1, from coordinate 97,744 downwards.
AATCTGGTCCGTATGCGGCAAGGCCCCCATTACGGTGGATGCCGGTCAATATGCCCTTTCCGCCAACGGCAGCACTTATGCGGCCCGGTCCACCGGGGGCGGCTCTATCACCCTAGGCCATGACGGCAGTACCGGGATCATCGACGGGGAACTGACGGCCGATGCCGGCAGCTCTCTGGAGGCGTATCTGAAAGGCAGCGGCTCCCGGTTGGATGGCACCGTGGAGGATGGAAATCTCGATTATGGCATCCGTTCTGATGCGGGGATCACCCTTCATCTCAATGACGGTGCCATCTGGAACCTGGACGGGGATTCCAAAGTCACCTATCTCCAGGCCGCTAAGGGAACCATCCATCTGAACCAGGATACCACGGATCAGAGCCTGTATACAGGGAACTTCGCCGGGGACGGGACGGCTGTCCTTATGGGCCACCAGGGGGATGCCCAGGTGAATGACCGTCTCTATGTGAAAGGGACCCATACGGGGACCACCCAGCTGCAGCTCCATGCCGTGCATGGCGCCTGGACTGACGGGGCCATCGGGTCCGTCCTGGCCAGTGTAGGGGACGAACAGGGAAAATTCTATGTGCCGGACCGGGAAGACCGGCTGTTCTTCCATCGGATCGTGCTGGATACCCATGAAAAGAGCCAGGGGGATACGGTCACCGACGGCTATAATACCGATTGGTACCTGAAGGGCTTCCAGAACCTTCCCACTGATGACAAGGGCCATCATACCCACTTCGTCCAGACCATGATGGGGCTTCCGGGCATGGATTACCAGATGTGGCGGGAAGACATGGACAGCCTGTTCAAACGGATGGGGGACCTGCATACCCAGGATGCGGCACCGGAAGGGGTCTGGGCCAGAGCGGCCGGGACCCGGAGCCAGCGCAGCGGGGAAGAAGGGGGCTTTACCCTCCAGCACCATCAGTACCAGGTGGGTTACGATAAGCTCCTGGGTGAGAACGGGAAAGAACGCCATTACCAGGGCATCGGCCTGGGATACAGCCGGGGTACGGGGACCTTCTCCGGAGGGACTTCGGATCTCACCGGCATCAGCCTGGGTCTCTACGATACCCATGTGAAGAAAGATGGTCAGTACTGGGATTTCGTCCTGAAGGGCCAGCATCTCTCCAATGAGGTGTACGGCCGTTATGGGGCCAAAGGGACCCTGGACAACAACGGCTTCACGGCAGGAGCGGAATACGGCTGGAAGAAGGCCTTTTCCGGCGGCTGGTTCCTGGAACCCCGGGCCCAGTTCACCCTGGGCTGGCTCCACGGAGCGTCGGAGGACCTGGCCAATGGGGTCCATTATGAGGAAAATAACATCCACAGCGCGGTGGGACGGGCCGGGTTCCGGGCCGGGTACGAAGACCATCGGGCCCAGTTCTTCCTGAAGGCGGACTGGTTCCACGAATTCGGGGGCAGTGGAGAAGTCCGCTTCACCGATGACGAAGGGTTCCTGAAGCTGGACCGGGATTACGGGGACAACTGGTTCGAATACGGCATCGGGATGGCCGTACAGCTGTCGCCGGAAAGCCAGTTCTACCTGGAAGGCGAAAAGAGCAGTACCGGCACCTACCGGAAGAACTGGAGCTGGAACGCTGGAGTGAGATGGAAGTTCTGAGGAAGTTGCATTCATAAATTAAAAGGAACCCGCTGCCCGGGTTCCTTCCTGAGGCCAGAGACCAGTGACCAGGGACCAGTGACGGGGCTGGGGAAAGTATTTTTCCAGCCCCAATTTTTCCCTTGACATTTCCCTCACTATACAGTATACTAATCAAGTCGACAGCGCCTGAGGGTGCTGACAGACAATGGCCCAGTAGTTCAGTTGGTTAGAATGCCGCCCTGTCACGGCGGAGATCGTCGGTTCGAGTCCGTCCTGGGTCGCCAATGCCTCGGTAGCTCAGTTGGTAGAGCAAAGGACTGAAAATCCTTGTGTCCGCAGTTCGATTCTGCGCTGAGGCACCATTCTTCATGCGGAAGTAGCTCAGTGGTAGAGCATCACCTTGCCAAGGTGGGGGTCGCGAGTTCGAATCTCGTTTTCCGCTCCATTTCTATATGGCGACGTAGCCAAGCGGTAAGGCAGAGGTCTGCAAAACCTTTATCCCCAGTTCGATTCTGGGCGTCGCCTCCAACTTTTTCGCCGAGGTGGCGGAACTGGCAGACGCAAGGGACTTAAAATCCCTCGGAGAGTGATCTCCGTACCGGTTCGATTCCGGTCCCCGGCACCATTGGAATTTGAAAGACTGTTGCATAGTCAGCAGTCTTTTTTTTGTGTGCCGAATCTGGAGAAAGATATGGTACAATAAGGGAGATCAAAAAGAACACAAAGGAGTCATGACCCATGGAAGAACGACGAATCATCCACGTGGAAGAAAAGCTTCCGGTCCTGGAAACCATTCCCCTGAGCCTGCAGCATCTGTTTGCCATGTTCGGCTCCACCGTACTGGTGCCTTTTCTCCTGCACGTGGACCCTGCCACAGCCCTGTTTATGAACGGGGTGGGCACCCTGCTGTACCTGACCATCTGCAAATGGAAGCTTCCTGCCTATCTGGGCTCCAGCTTTGCTTTCATTTCCCCTGTGCTGGCCGTCTGTGCCACCCCGGGGATGACCTACGGAGATGCCCAGGGAGGTTTCATCGCCTTCGGCCTCTGCTTCATCTTCATCGGCCTTCTGGTGAAACGGATCGGCACAGAATGGATCGATGTGCTGTTCCCGCCGGCGGCCATGGGGTCCATTGTGGCCATCATCGGCCTGGAACTGGCGCCTCTGGCCCTCAACATGAGCGGGTTCGTGGATCCGGTCCAGGGGATGACCAACGGCCAGGCCATGACCATTTCCATGTTCACCCTGATTGTCACCATCCTGGCCACCGTCCTGGGCCGGGGTTTCATCGCTATCATCCCCATCCTCATCGGGGTGGTGTCCGGCTACGTCCTCAGCTGGTGCATGGGAGTGGTGAACTTCTCTGCGGTGGAAACTGCCGCCTGGTTCTCTTTCCCCACCTTCTACCAGCCCCGGTTCAACCTCTCTGCCATCATGATGATCCTGCCTGCTCTCTTCGTGGTGCTGGCGGAACATCTGGGCCATCTCTTCGTCACCAGCGACATCGTGGGCCGTGACCTGATCAAGGATCCCGGGCTCCACCGGTCCCTCATGGCCGATGGCCTGTCCAACGTGCTCTCCGGGTTCCTGGGTTCTACTCCCAACACCACCTATGGGGAGAATATGGGGGTCATGGCCATCACCGGAGTCTACAGCACCTGGGTCATCGGGGGGGCGGCCATTTTCGCCATCCTGTTTTCCTTCATCGGGAAAGTCGCCGCGGTGATCCACGGGATCCCCACTCCGGTGATGGGCGGGGTCTGCATCTTATTGTTCGGGTTTATCGCTGCGTCCGGTCTGCGGATGATGGTGGAACGGAAGGTGGACTTCACCCGGCCCAAGAACCTGATCCTCACGGCTGTGACTATGATCAGCGGACTTTCCGGGGCGGCAGTGCACCTGGGGCCCGTCCAGCTCAAAGGCATGGGCCTGGCTACGGTGGTGGCTATCCTGGCCAGCCTGGCATTCCTGATTTTCGAAAAATTGGGCTTGTCCAACGAAAAATAATCGGATTTGGAATTGAAAGAATTTGTGAAGTATGGTATATTGTTTTAAATATTACAAACTACCAAAGGGAGGCAGACTATGGAGAATTTACAGCATGAGGTTGTCCTGGTGGTCGACTTCGGTGCTCAGTACAGCCAGCTGATTGCCAGACGCGTCCGTGAATGCGGTGTGTACTGTGAAATCATTCCTTACAACTATACCCTGGACAAGATCAAAGCCAAGAATCCCAAGGCCATCATCCTGTCTGGCGGGCCCAACAGTGTCTATGCGGAAAATACCCCCAGCGTGGATGCCGGGGTCTTCGAAATGGGGATCCCCGTCCTGGGCATCTGCTATGGCGACCAGTTCATGACCAAAGCCCTGGGTGGCGTGGTGGCCCATGCAGGCAGCGGGGAATACGGCAAGACGGCTGTCGTCCTGGATAACGAAACCCGTCTTTTCTCTGGCCTGGAAAAGAACAATGTGTGCTGGATGAGCCATCAGGACTATGCGGAAAAAGCCCCGAAAGGCTTCACTGTCATCGCCCATACCGCAGAATGTCCCATCGCTGCCATGCAGAATGAGGACAAGAAACTCTACGGCGTCCAGTTCCATCCGGAAGTCATGCATACTCCCTTTGGGAAGCAGATGTTCTCCAACTTCCTGTTCAATATCTGCAATCTGTCCGGGGATTGGACCATGTCTTCCTTTGCCCAGAACAAGATCCAAGAGATCCGGGAAAAAGTAGGGGATAAGAACGTACTCTGCGCCATGAGCGGCGGGGTGGATTCCTCCGTGGCTGCCGTCCTGGTCCATAAGGCCGTAGGCAAGCAGCTCACCTGTGTGTTCGTGGATCACGGCCTCCTGCGGAAAGACGAAGGGGACCAGGTAGAACAGGTCTTCAAACGGGATTTCGACATGAACCTGATCCGGGTCAATGCCCAGGATCGTTTCCTCAGCAAACTGAAAGGGGTCAGCGACCCAGAAAAGAAACGGAAGATCATCGGGGAAGAATTCATCCGGGTCTTTGAAGAAGAATCCAAAAAGATCGGCCATGTGGACTTCCTGGTCCAGGGGACCATCTATCCGGACGTGGTGGAATCCGGCGGTACCGGAACCTCTGCCACCATCAAGAGCCACCACAATGTAGGCGGCCTGCCCAAAGACATGAAACTGGGCCTCATCGAACCCCTCCGGGAACTGTTCAAGGATGAAGTCCGCGCCGTAGGCGAAGAATTAGGCATCCCCTCCGAACTGGTATGGCGCCAGCCCTTCCCGGGCCCTGGCCTGGCTATCCGTGTCCTGGGTGAAGTGACCGAAGAAAAGCTCCACATCGTGCGGGAAGCCGATGCCATTTTCCGGGAAGAAATCGCTAAAGCCGGGCTCAACCGGTCCATCTGGCAGTATTTCGCCTGTCTCCCCAACATCCGCAGCGTCGGGGTCATGGGTGACTTCCGGACCTACAGCAACACCATCGCCCTCCGTGCTGTCAACAGCACCGATGGCATGACTTCCGACTGGTCCCATATCCCTTACCATGTGCTGGATATCGTCTCCCGCCGGATCGTCAACGAAGTCCCTGGGGTGAACCGGGTGGTCTATGATATTACCAGCAAGCCGCCGGCGACGATTGAGTGGGAATAAGTTGTAGAGGCTGACGCATAACCCCTGAGCGCCATAGCAGGCCATCTGCTTTGTCAGGAGGGATTTGGAAGCCGGGCATATACCACTGTGTATTATGCCCAACTTCCAAATCCCTCCTTTCGCGCATCTGACCAACTCTGACGCTCAGGGAGGGAGTCGGGGGGAGGGTGTGCTGACGCATAACCCAGGCGCGGGATATGCACCTATCTACTTTGTCAGCGGGGAATTTGGTCCGCGGCATGTACGTCCATGTACTATGCCACGAACCAAATTCCCCGCTTTCGCGTATCTGGGTACATCTCCTGCGCCTGGAAGGAGCCGGAGGAAGAAGAAAGATGTCAGACACGGCCGGAGGCCTACAGATGTCAGAAGTCAGCTTGTTGGCGATGAGCAGATCGGTACTGCATCCAAAGCCAACAAAGCTGAAGTCTGACTTCTGAGAGGCCCGTCAGGGCCGGTTCTGATATCTTTCTTCATCTCGTTGTCATACCAACGGACGTAATCCCAGCATTCCGCTATACTTAAACCATCAAACAACTACGGGAGGAATGCTCCATGATTACTGTAAAAAATACCCTGGCTGAAGTGGTGCGGGATTATCCCCAGACCATCCCCTTTTTCAATGAACTGCATCTGGATTACTGCTGCGGCGGGGGAATCCCTCTGGAAGAAGCGGTAAAAGGGACGGACCTGGATGCCCAAAAAGTGGTGGCGGATCTGAACGGATACATTGCCAGCCACAGCGCCAAAACCGGCAGCCAGCAGGAATCCCTGGACCGGTTCAAGCAGCTTTCCATTCCGGACATGCTCCAGGACCTGGAAGCCACCCACCATGTGGATGAACGGAAATACATGGCGGAAATCGAAGCGGATCTGAACAAGATCCTCCTGGTCCATTATGTCCATCACGGGGAACTGCTCACCCGGCTCCATCATCTGTACGGGACCCTGAAAACCGACTTGGAAGAACATTTTGCCCGGGAAGAACGGCTGGTGTTCCCATTGATGCGGACCTATCCTCAGCCCAACCTGGAAATCCTCACCCTGGTCCAGAACCTGGAAGCCGATCATTCTGCCGCCGGGGACATCATCAAGGAAATCGAAGCCCTCACCGATCATTTCACCGTACCAGCCGATGCCTGTGCCACCTTCAAACGGACCTATCAGCTGCTGGAAGCATTCATTAATGATGTATTCGTCCATATTTTCAAGGAAAATTCCATCGTCTTCCCGGAATATGCGGAAAAGGCACCCAATCAGGAAGGGCTGGACCGTCAAGTGGAAGTGTCCCTGGAAAAAGAAGCAGGCCAGAACAGCAACTCCTGTGGCTACTGTGAAAGCGCTGAAGGGGAAGCGGAAAAGAGCCCCGTTCTCTACGAATGTGGAAACTGCGGTGCCCTTTACTGCAACGACTGCGCAGAAACCGGCTGCCCCAGCTGCGGCGCCTCTTTCAGCCACGCCCATTCTTTGGAATATTCCGGAAGCAGCTGGAATCCGAATCAGGACTAGTAGGCAATAAAAGGGCTGGCGCATGACCCATGCGCACGATATGGGCCCATCTGCTTTGTCAGCGAGGATTTTGGTCCGCGGCATGTACGTTCATGTACTATGCTATGAACCAAAATCCTCGCTTTCGCGCATCTGGACCCATCTCGTGCGCATGGCAAGAATCGGGAGATACTATATTCCAGCCAAAATCCGCTGTTTTCACGTATCTGGGTACATCTCCCGCGCCTGGAAGGAGTCGGGGGAAGAAGGAAAGACCTCAGCTTGTTGGAAGCAGAAAGTCCAGTACTGCATCCAAAGCGAATCAAGCTGAAGTCTGACTTCTTAGAGGCCCGTAAGGGCCGGTCTTATTTTACGCGACGGTACCTTTTTGTGCTATGATAAATAAAACCGCTTTTCTGTAAGGAGGCATGTCGCATGAGCGAAAAATACGTCCCTTCCGTTCCTGATCATATTGAGGTCCGGGGTGCCAGGGTCCATAACCTGAAAAATATCGACGTGGATATCCCCCTCCACAAAATCGTGGGAATTGCCGGGGTGTCCGGATCCGGGAAATCCTCCCTGGCCCTAGGGATCCTGTATGCGGAAGGGTCTCGGCGGTATCTGGAATCCCTTTCTACCTATACCCGGCGTCGGATGACCCAGGTGGAACGAGCAGACGTAGAAGAGATACGGTATGTTCCAGCTGCCCTTGCCCTCCATCAGCGCCCGGGTGTTCCTGGCATCCGCAGTACCTTCGGGACTCTTTCTGAACTGTTGAATAGCCTGCGTCTCATGTTTTCCCGGCTGGGGAGTCACCGCTGTCCTAATGGCCATTACTGCCCGCCGTCTTTCGCTGTGGCGGCCATGCAGGAAATTACTTGCCCGGTATGCGGTGAGAAATTCTACGGTCCCGGGGCGGAGGAACTTGCCTTTAACAGTACAGGTGCTTGTCCCACCTGCGGCGGAACGGGAATTGTCCAAAATATAAAAGAGGCAGCCTTGGTGCCGGATGATTCCAAAACGATCGATGAAGGAGCAGTGGTTGTTTGGGGAACCCTTATGTGGTCGTTAATGAAAGATATCGTACGGACCATGGGGGTCCGGACAAATGTCCCATTTCGTGACCTGACCCCTGAGGAAAAGGAAATCGTCTATCACGGCGAGCTGAAGAAACATCATATCCATTATGTTAATCCTAATACCCTGGAGCCAACAGAGATGGATTTCAACTACTACAGTGCGGTCAATTCCGTGAAGAATTCCCTGGCTAAGGTCAAAGATGAAAAGGGGATGAAGCGGCTGGAAAAATATCTAGAAGAGGACGTCTGTCCGGACTGCCATGGCACAAGACTGTCAGAAACTGCTCGTGCACCGCGGCTCAGAGGGATCGGGCTGGACCAGGCGGCTGCTATGACACTTTCGGAACTGATCCCTTGGGTGCAGGGGGTTCCGGCTTCTTTGCCGGAAAAGATGCGCCCCATGGCCGAAAGCATCTGTGATTCTTTCCTGGATGTCTCTAAGCGGCTGATGGACCTGGGACTGGGATACCTTTCTCTTGACAGGGCAGCGTCCACGCTGTCCACCGGTGAACGGCAGCGGGTGCAGCTTGCCAGGGCCGTACGGAACCGCACGACAGGTGTGCTGTATGTCCTTGACGAACCATCCATCGGTCTCCATCCCTTTAACCTCAAGGGTCTCACAGGGGTCATGGACGACCTGCTGGCAGACGGAAACTCCATTGTAATCGTAGATCATGATACCCAGGTCCTGAAAAACGCTGATTGGATGATCGAGATGGGAAAGGGTGCGGGAGCAGAAGGAGGCACGGTAATCTCCCAGGGAAGCGTCACTGATGTGGCAAAAAATCCGGAATCGGTCATAGGACCCTTTCTTTCGAATCAATACAAATCGAGGATCCGTCCAGTGACAGGAAAAGGATCTTTATTTGAAAAAGGCACTATCCATCTGGAAACAGGGAAAATCCACACGGTACATCCTTTGGATGTGAGGATACCTATGGGACGGCTCACAGTTGTAACAGGTGTTTCAGGATCTGGCAAAACCACAATGATCCTGGAGAGCTTGATCCCGGCACTTCAGGCAAAAATCAGCGGACAGAAACTGCCGGGACATATCAAAAGCATAGTGGCAGAAGGAATCAACCAGGTCAAGCTGATCGATGCTGCGCCAATCGGTATGAATGTGCGTTCCACTGTAGCTACCTATGCCAATGTACATGATGGGCTGAGAAAAATATATGCTAGGATAGCAGATGCTAAGGAACACTCCTGCAAGGCAGGTGATTTCTCCTATAATACAGGGAAACTCCGCTGTCCGGCCTGTGATGGAACAGGGGAGATTTCGCTGGACGTTCAGTTTTTGCCAGATGTAAAGATTCCTTGCCCGGACTGCAGAGGTTCCCGTTACAGCCAGGAAGCTTTCCGCATCCGCCGCAAAGCGCAAGATGGAAACGTCTACAGTCTGCCTGAACTCATGAACATGAGCGTGGATCAGGTGCTGCAGGCACTGGGGGGATTAAAGCTCCTGCAGCAGCGGCTTCAGGTCTTGCACGATCTGGGCTTGGGGTACCTGACACTGGGAGAAGAAACGCCTGGACTTTCCGGCGGTGAAGCCCAGCGGCTGAAGCTTGCCAGTGAAATGGGGAAAGGGCAGAGTGATTCCGTGTTTGTTTTCGATGAACCGACAATTGGCCTCCATCCCCAGGACGTAAGGACGCTCTTAAAAGTTTTCCAGACCCTTATCGACCATGGAGCTACGGTAGTGGTCATCGAACATGACCTTGATGTGATCAGGAATGCCGATTACATCATCGACATGGGGCCGGGAGGCGGCTTCCAAGGCGGAAGGATTGTGGCTGCCGGGACGCCGGAAGAGGTGGAGAAGTGCAAGGAGAGCCGGACCGGATCCTATTTGCAAGCTGACAAATAACCCAGGGCGTGTTTCTCTAGGACAAACCAGCTGGATTTATGATAAAATCAAGAGATAAATCATCTTTTCAGGGAGGACTTATCATGATCCGTTTCAATAACGACTACAACCACGGGGCCCATCCCAACATCCTGGAAGCCCTGACCCGTACCAATGATACCCAGTTCAGCGGGTATGGCACTGATGAATGGTGTGACAAGGCAGCAAGACTGATCCTGGACCAGTGCCAATGTCCCCAGGGGAAGGTGTATTTTTTCCCGGGGGCTACCCAGGCCAATCTGGTGACCATCGCTGCTTTCTTAGGTTCCTGTGACAGTGTGATCTGCGCTTCCACCGGCCACATCAACGGCCATGAATGCGCTTCCATCGAAAATACGGGCCATAAGATCCTGGCCCTGCCCCAAAAGGACGGGAAAATCACCGCTGCCCAGATCGAACAGGAAGTCAGGTCTTATTACGATGTCGGTGAACCGGAATGGCTTACTCGGCCGTCTATGGTCTACATCTCTTTTACTACTGAATACGGAACCCTCTATTCCAAAGCCGAACTCACTGCCATCTCGGAAGTCTGCCGGAAATATGGGATGGCTCTCTTTGTGGATGGGGCCCGGCTGGCCTATGGATTGGCTTCTCCTGAAAACGATCTGGCTCTGCCGGACCTGGCCCGGCTCGTCGACGCCTTCTACCTGGGCGGCACCAAATGCGGCGCCCTCTTCGGGGAAGCCCTGGTCCTGACCCATCCGGAAGCCGTCCGCCGGTTCAAGGCCCATATGAAGCAGAGCGGAGCCGTCCTGGCTAAAGGCTGGCTCCTGGGCCTCCAGTTCTATACCCTGCTCCAGGACGGCCTGTATTTCAGACTGGCTGCCCAGGCGGATGCTTTTGCCCTCCGGCTCCGGGATGCCTTCCGGAAAAAGGGGATCCCGGAATACGTAGTCAGCTCCACCAACCAGCAGTTCGTGATCCTGACCCTGGAACAGGCTGCCCATCTGGAAAAGAAATATGCCTTTGAAAGAGAAGGGAATTTGGAAGATGGCCGGCTGATCGTCCGGTTCTGTACTTCCTGGAGTACGCAGGAGGGGGAGGTGGAGGCACTGATCTCCGACCTGGCTGACGCATAACCCCTGAGCGCCATAGCAGGCCATCTGCTTTGGCAGGAGGGATTTGGAAGCCGGGCATATACGATTATGTATTATGCCCAACTTCCAAATCCCTCCTTTCGCGCATCTGACCTACTCTGACGCTTAGGGAAAAAGTCGGAGCCATCTGCTTCACGGGATCAAAATTTAATTCAGTATTTACTAAATCAAAACCATCGATTATAATTAAGTAAATACTAAATTAAAGGGGGCGGAACGATGGAACTTGACCGTATATTGAAAGCACTGGGAGAACCCATGCGGCTGAAGATCTATCAGGCACTTTTGGAAAGGAAGCACTGCGTCCGGTCTCTTTCCAAAAAGTTCGGGATCTCGGAATCGGCCATTTCCCAGCATCTGAAGATCATGAGAGAAGCAGGTTTGGTCTATGGAGAAAAGTACGGCTATCATATGCACTATCTGCCAGACCAAGGAGCCATCGACTTCCTGGCGGAGCAGGTGGAACGGATGCGGAGGACTTCTCTGCAGGTGGACCGTGAGCAAAAAGCCTGCCAATGTGAATATCGGGGGAGAAAAGCATGAAACGGGATCAGCTCAGGGATTTGTTTTTGTCTTTTGCCCGAATCGGACTGTTTACCTTTGGGGGCGGGTATGCCATGATTTCCATGATCGAGCACAGCTGTGTGGAAGAAAAGAGCTGGATCACCCATGAGGAACTGATGGATATCACCGTGATCGCAGAATCCACGCCCGGTCCCATCGCCATCAACTGTGCCACCTTTACCGGATATAAGCAGGCCGGAATGGCGGGAGCTCTGGCGGCTACTTTTGGGATCGTCATCCCTCCTTTTCTGGTCATTCTGGCCGCTTCGCTGTTCCTGTATGATTTCTTTACGTGGAAACTTCTGGCTGCCGCTTTCCAAGGAATCAAGATCGCTGTAGGGCTTTTGATCTTGGAGGCAGCCATGATGATGCTGAGAAAAGGCGCCAGGACGAGGCTGTCACGGGGCATCCTCTTAGGTTCCTGCTTGGCCATGCTCTGCAGCGATATCTTTGGCCTGCCGATTTCTTCCATCCGGCTGATGCTCCTGGCAGCAGGGGTCAGTCTGGTATCTTCCAGGCTCCAGGCGCCATCCCATCAAGAAAGCGGTGGTGGAAAATGATCTATCTGGAGTTATTTGCAGGATTTTTGAAAGTCGGATGTTTTGCCTTCGGAGGTGCATACGGTGCGATCCCTCTGATCCGGGACGTGGTCCTGTCCTACGGCTGGCTGAATGACGACATGCTGACCTATATGATTGCTGTCAGTGAAAGTACACCGGGACCGATCATGGTCAATCTGGCGACTTATGTGGGGAGCAGCCAGGGGGGCTTCCTGGGAGCCGTCACCGCCACGGCCGCCGTTGTCCTGCCTTCGTTCCTGATCATCCTCCTGGTCACGGCGCTGCTCCATCACCTGCTGGACAACCGGTATATCCAGAGCCTTCTCCGAGGGATGAAACCCTGCGTGACGGGTATCGTATTGGCGACCGGTCTCTATATGACTTTCCAGCATTGCCTCAGCCCCGGGAAGCTTCCCCAACAGGCGTTCCAGGCACTTTTCGTGATTTTTAGCTTGGTTTTGGGAAAAAGGGGTTACCAACGGGTCACGAAAAAGAAGCTCTCTCCCATTGGGCTGATTATGGCTTCCGCTGTCTTGGGCGTCATCGTCTATGGAGGGTAGAAAGGAGGGCAAGACGCTGCCGGAACAGGGCAGCTCCCTTTCAGCCACTCATCCGACCGACGGATCCATTGTATTTCTTCTCCACTTCCCCCGCCGGTATTCCCAGCCGGAAAGCAGGAAATTGGCCAACCAGCCCAGGGGGACGGCGTACCAGACGAAGGGGATGCCGAAGCGGGGAGCCAGGGCCATGGCCAGGCTGACCCGGAGTCCCAGGTTCACCAAGTTGGCGATGGTGAACATCTGCATATCTCCGGCTCCTCGGAGGACCCCATCCACGGACATCTTCATGCCGATGAAGCAGAAAAAAAAGCCCATGAAGCGGAAATAACCTTCCGCTGTCTGGAAAGCGACAGGGGACCCTTCACTGCCCAGGAAAAAGACGGAAAGGGAGTGGCTCCCTAGCTCCATGAGGAGGCAGTTCAGGAAGGCAAAGATAAAGACCAGGCGGAAGGCAGCTTTGAGACCGGCGGGGATCCGTTCCGGCTGTCCAGCTCCCAGATTCTGGGCCGTATAGGGGCTCATGGCGTTGCCGATGGCGGACATGGGGACCACACACAGTCCTTCCACCCGCATGGCAGCGGAAAAACCCGCCAGGGCTTCCGAGCCGAAACCGTTGACCACTGACTGGACCAGCATCATGCCGATGGAGACCGTGGACTGCTGGAGGATGGAAGGCAGGGCGATTTGAGCCATGGGCAACAGTTCTTCCGGGGCGAAGAGACGGGGCCTTTCGGAAGACATGTGCCCGAGTACCCAGGTGAGGACCCCGAAGGAAAGGACGGCGGCGATTCCCTGGGCGATGAGGGTGGCCCAGGCCACGCCGGCGACTCCCAGGCCGTACTGGGTGACCAGGATCCAATCCAGCACCACATTGAACAATGAAGAAAAAATCAGGAAGAACAGGGGAATCCGGGATTTCCCCAGGGCATTGAACATGGCGGACAGGACGGAATACATGAACAGGAAGGGAAGACCCAGGAAATACACCCGGAGATACACATCGGCCAGTCCCAGGACATCTGCCGGGGTATCCAGGAGTTCCATGATGTCCAGGCTGAACCAGAGGCCGATGCCGCCCAACACCAGGCTCAGGAGCAGGAAAGCCAGGAGGGCCGTATATAAAGCTTCCTTCATCTTTTTATATTGTCCCGCCCCAAAATACCGGCTGACTTTGACAGAAGCTCCGATGCCTCCCCCGATGGCGATCCAGATGAAGATGTTGGTGAACGCATAGGAAGCGCCCACCGCAGCCAGGGCCTGTTCCCCCACATACCGGCCCACGATGGCGGAATCGGCCATGGTATAGGTCTGCTGGAAGAAATTCCCGATGATCATGGGGAGCGCGAAATAGAGCAGGGCCTTCAGGGGATTTTCGGTGATCAGATAGTCATTTCTCATAGGATTCAATCCTCCGCCAGCTTCAGGAACAGGGAAACCGGGGTCCGGAGGATATGATCATTGAAGTCATATTCCGGGCGGTGGGGAATGGGCCAGTCTTCGCCATTGCCGACGTAAAAAATCGCGCCCGGGCAGACCTTTAGATACCAGCCGAAATCTTCGGAAGGCCGCCAGGGCTCATCCATGGGAGCCAGCTCCAGGCCCAGGCTGCGGGCGGCGGTGCGGATCCGTTCTGCACAGTCGGAGTCGTTGACCGTAGCCGGAAACGGATCGGATTCTGTGAAGGCAACTGAGAGAGCAGCCATTTTGCCCAACCGGAGTGCTTCCTCTCGGAGACGGTTTTCCATCTGGGCCAGGTCTTCTTCCGCATCCGCCCGGAAGGTGAAGGAAATTTCCCCTTCTCCTGGCGAAATGCCGAAATTGCGACCCCCCAGATTGACTCCTACAATGGTGAGGAGGAGCGTCCTTTCCTGCCCGTTTTGGGCCTCTTCTGCCAGACGATCGGCCAAAAGGATCATCCGGGCCAGAGGGGGAGCCGGGTTTTTGCCATTTTCCGGAGCACCGGCATGGGTTTCCTTGCCCAGGAATCGGATGGTGAGCCCTTTGGAGGCGCACTGGGTCAGTCCATCCCGGACCATCACGGCATTTTCCGGATAGCCGCTGAGATTGTGGAAGGCGTAGACTTCTCCGATCCCTGCGTCCTGGAGAAAGTCTGCACAGGGCTTTCCCCCGGCACCGGTTTCCTCCGCTGACTGGAAGATGAGATACACTGGCCGCTGGATCTTCCTGTCGTGTTCCAAGAGCAGAGACAGGGCCGCCAGCGCAGCAGAATGGCCGTCGTGGCCGCATTTATGGGCGACGCCTTCAGCCTGGGACCCATAGGGCAGGGACAGGGTCTCCGGGATGGGCAGGGCGTCCATATCTGCCCGGAATCCGATGGGCGGCTTCCCGTTACGCACAGCTGGTTCGTACAATGCGCAGAACCAGTCTCCCTGGTCGATTACTTGCAGATCTGTATGTTCCCTGATGAAATCCATCAGGCGTTTTTTTGTCTCTCTTTCCTGTCCGGACAGTTCCGGATGGGCGTGGAGGGCATGGCGCAGCTGGATGATTTTATGCCAGTCGATCTGATTGAGTATTTCTTGTTCCATCAATGGATAGGTCCTTTCTGTCAAAACAGGAAAAGGGATCCTGTCCTTTTCCCATCGATTTCGTATCATTATAGTACTACGAAAGAAGGGGAAAAGATACAGATTCCTTATTTTCAGATAAAAGAAAAGAGAGAAGAGATGTAATTCCTTGTAAACGATACTCTGCTGCTGGAAAAGGTCTCATTTGCCATTCCGGGCCCCGGCTTGCTATAATAAGGACAGAAACCAACGAAAGGAACGGACCCTCTATGCAGGTATCGACCAAATTCACCATAGCCATCCACATCTTGGCTGTGGCTGTTTATTTTAGGAAAGACTATAAGGTAACTAGTGACTTCCTGGCCGGCAGTATCGGCTGCAATCCGGTGATCGTCCGGAATCTCATGAAACAGCTGAAGGAGGCCGGGCTGATTTCCGTCCGCCGGGGTCCGGGAGGGGTGGAAGTGACCCGTCCTTTGGAACAGATCACTTTCTACGATGTGTACGAAGCGGTGGAAACCAGCAAAGACAAGCTGTTCAATTTCCACGACAGCCCTAATCCCCAATGCCCAGTAGGCCGGAACATCCACCAGGCCTTGGACGGAAAGCTCCAGGAGATCCAGAACCAGTTCGAAGAGGAACTCCGCAGGCACAATCTGGCGGAAGTGGTGGGGGACCTGGAAAATGCCATCAGGAAGGAATCATAAAAAAAGTAGAAAAATCCCTTGCATCTTTTGGGGTACTCTGCTATAATAATATTCGTTCGGTAAACACGCCCGTAGCTCAGTGGATAGAGCAACGGCCTCCGGAGCCGTGTGCGGTGGTTCGATTCCACTCGGGCGTACCATTTGAAACTTGCCTCATAGTTCGCGTCAGCGGGGTATGAGGTTTTTTGTTATCTTGGGTTCTTTTTTCAGATAACCGGGCAAAGGAAAAAGTGCTATAATAAAAAAGCTGTCAATCCATGGGAAGCAGATGCCCCATGAGGGAGAAAAGAGGTTATGCCGTGGTTAGTATCACAGATCGTGTGCGCTTTTCAGAAACTGATTTGATGGCAGTGGTCCATCATACCAATTATCTGCGCTGGTTCGAAATGGGGCGTGTGGCCTATTTCCGTCAGGCCGGCATCGACCTGAATCAGCTGCGGGAAGCTGGGTATATGGTCCCCATCGTCGAAGTCCAATGCAAATACCGTCAGTCAGCCCGTTTCGATGATGTGTATGAGATCCAGACCACGCTGACGGCCTGCAGCCGGGCCATGATCCAGTTCAGCTACCGGGTCCTCCGGAAAGCGGATGGTGCGCTGCTGGCGGAAGGCCGTTCCAAGAACGCCTTCGTGAATCTGGAGGGGAAAGTGGAACGGCTGGCACCCAAGTATTATGAAAAACTGCAGCAGCTGGCTGCACAAGAAAGGGAGATCCAAGCATGATCAATGTGATTTTACTGATCCTGGGACTGTGTGTCCTGGGCCTTTTGGTGATGACCGTCTACGCGGCTCTGAAGCCCACCGATGCCACCCGCGTGGTGGTGGAGGAGAAGACTCCGCTAAAACTGGAGTACCTGGACCATGACAAAGCCGTACTGTCTTTTGAGGTGCCTCTTCGGAACAAGAGTCCGGAAAGCGCTGCCGTGACGGATTGTTTCGTCCGTCCCTATCTGCCCCAGGAACAGTTCCCGGATGCCTGGTGCACCGGCAACGTGGAAAAAAGCGACCGGCGCCGGAACGACCATTATTTCGAAGCCCTGGTACTGAAAGAATGGTCCGAATGGACCCTGATCGTCACCCTGACCCTCCGGGCCCGGAACGGCAAGGATATGCGGGACATCCTGAACCGGATGGTGGATGTGGATGCGGCCATCTTCCTCTGCGGTGTAGGCCGGAAAGCCCATTATGTGCGGAAATATTTCTTCACCGTCTTTGCGGATGAACTGAAAAAACTGGCAGGGGGTGCCTACAATGGCTGAGAAATATGAAATCGTTCCTATTCCTACCCGGATCCTCACCGTCCACGATAATATCGTGGACGCGGTACGGGAGTTCGGCGGCGACAAGATCGGTCCCCGGGACGTGGTCTGTGTGGCAGAAAGTGTGGTGGCCATCACCCAGAACCGGGCCATCCGTCCTGAGACCCTGAAGATTTCCTTTGCTGCCAAAGTCCTGAGCCAGCTCTTCCCCGGAGTGGGGAGCATCGGGAACTGGTCTGCTATGCAGAGCCTGCTCAACGAATCTGGCACCCTGAAAGTACTGTTCGCCGTGGTGGTGGGCTTCTTTGCCAAATGCCTGGGCAGGAACGGGGTGTTCTACCAGCTGGGCGGGGAACAGGCCCGGCTCATCGACGACATCACCGGCACCATGCCTCCTTATGACAAACACATCGTCCTGGGCCCCAAGAACCCGGTACGGGTCTCCGAAAGCATCAAAGCGGGGCTGGGCTGCTTCGGGGCGGCGGTAGCGGACGTGAACGACCTGAAACGGTCCTGCTGCCTGGGCTGCACCAAAGGAGTGGATCCTCGTCTGGTAGAAAAGATCCTCATCGACAACCCCTTCGGCAACGACAGCCAGAAGACGCCGATTTGTGTGATCAAGAACTATATCGATTAACCTGCGGAGCAGGTTAATCGATGAGCCGCATAGCGGCTCGGGCCCGAGCCTCGTGGCCCGAGAACTCAAAAAGGGACTGTTGCGTATGCGACAGCCCCTTTTTTGCATAAATGGAACTTTTCCCTCTGGATTTATCCCCCCATAACAGGTACAATAACAGTTGTAGAAAAGGTAGGTGAAACGATGTTGGAAGTTGTAATCGCAACCCATAATCTGGGCAAAGTAGAGGAATTCAAGTCGCTGATGGATGAACTCGGCATCACCTTTACCTGCCTCAGTGATTATCCGCCCGTCCCGGAACCGGAGGAAACGGGCAGGACTTTTGCGGCCAATGCCCGGCTGAAGGCCCGGTACTATGCCAAAGCCCTGGGCAAGGTATGCCTGGCTGACGATTCCGGGCTGGAAGTCCTGAGCCTGAAAGGAGCCCCCGGTGTCCGGTCCGCCCGCTATGCTGGAGAAAAAGCCACGGATGAAGAGAACAACAATCTGCTCCTGGCCAATATGAAGATGCAGGTCCGGCGGAACTGCCGGTTCTTCTGCGCCCTGGCCATGGCCAATCCGGAAGGACGGATCCTGGCGGAGAGTGCCGGGATCTGTGACGGGATCCTCCTCCATGAGCCCCATGGGACCAATGGATTCGGCTATGATCCCCTGTTCTGGTCCACAGAACTCCATAAGCCCCTGGGAGAAGCTACCATGGAAGAAAAGAATGGCATCAGCCACCGGGCCAAGGCTATCCGGAAGCTGGTGAACCAATGGAAAAGGATGAACAAATGAAGATCGGCGTGGTCAGTGATACCCACGGAGATCTCCACGCCCTGGAGGCCGTCCTGGATCAGGCCGGGGAAGTGGATCTCTGGCTCCATGCCGGAGATTACAGCCAGGACGCCCCTTTCCTCGAAGAGGCTTCCGGGATCCCGGTCTATGCAGTCTGCGGCAACTGTGACAGCTATGAGGACCGGGCTCCGGCGGAACTGGTGACGAAACAGCTGGGGTTCACCCTGGCCATGACCCACGGCCACCGGTATGTCCGGTACAATGACTGGAGCCGGCTCTTCTACTGGGGGGAAGAAAAAAAGGCGGATGTGGTGATCTTCGGCCATATCCATATCCCGGTGGACCGGGAAGAAGACGGGATCCTGCTGATCAATCCGGGAAGCCCCAGCCGTCCCCGGAACGGGGTGCCCAGTTTCGGCATCCTGACACTGGAAGCAGGGAAAAAGCCGGTGTTTGAAGTACATACACTGCGTGTGTAAGGAAAGGAGCTTCGTAAAATGGCAAATACGGAAGAACTGAACAAAGAGGCACTGGAACTCCATGCCAAAAACCACGGGAAACTGGAAGTACGCTGTAAGGTGCCTTTGGAGAACGGCCATGATCTGTCCCTGGCCTATACTCCGGGGGTAGCCGAACCCTGCCGGAAGATCAAAGAAAATCCGGATCTGTCTTTTGAATATACCTGGCGGGGCAATATGGTAGCTGTGATCAGTGACGGCACCCGGGTCTTGGGACTGGGCGATATCGGACCGGAAGCGGCCATGCCCGTCATGGAAGGGAAGGCCGTGCTGTACAAGAAGTTCGGGGATGTGGATTCCGTGCCCATCTGCATCGATGCAAAGGATCCTGACGAATTCGTCAATATCGTGGAAAGACTCCAGCCTTCTTTCGGGGGCATCAACCTGGAAGACATCTCTTCTCCCAAATGCTATGCGGTAGAAGCGGAACTGATCAAACGCTGCAAGATCCCTGTCTTCCATGATGACCAGCATGGGACGGCCATCATCGCCTGCGCAGCTGTCCTGGGGGCCCTGCGCTATGTGAAGAAGGACATCGAAAAGGTAAAAGTGGTGGTCAACGGCTGCGGTGCTGCCGGTTCTGCCATCGGCAAACTGCTGGTGCGCCTGGGTGTGAAAAACCTGACCATGATCGACGTCCACGGGGCTGTCTATGAAGGCCGTCCAGGAGAGATGGACATGGCCACCGCGTATCTGGCCAGTGTCACCAACCAGCGCCATTACCAGGGCGATCTGAAAGGGGCCGTAAAGGGAGCCGATGTGCTCCTGGGAGTTTCGGCTCCCCGGCTGTTCACCAAAGAAGTGATCCAGAGCATGAACGAGGATGCCATCGTTTTCGCCCTGGCCAATCCGGTGCCGGAAACCACCTATGAAGAAGCCAAAGCAGACGGGGCTGCCGTAGCCGGGACGGGCCGGAGCGATGCGCCCAACCAGGTGAACAATGTGTGCGTGTTCCCTGGAGTATTCCGGGGAGCCCTGGATGTGCGGGCTTCTGCCATCACGGAAGAGATGAAAGTGGCTGCGGTGAAAGCTATCACTGGCTTGATCCCTGATGACGAACTCCGGGAAGACTATGTGGTGCCTGGCGCCTTCGACCGGCGGATAGTCCCGGCCATCGCCGCTGCTGTAGCCAAAGTGGCCATGGAACAAGGAATCGCCCGGATCAAACGGGACCCGGAAGACATCCGGAAAGAAGCCGCAGAACGGGTGGCACGGAACTGGAATGCATGAGGCTGTCACGAAGTGACAGCCGGGGTCGCGAGCCGCGGGTCACGGGTCCCGGGCTTAGATTGCTGAAAGCGTTAGCTCCGTTTCTTGTCTTCCAGAGCGACAGGAAGACAGGATAACGCATAAAAATCAAATGGAAACACAGAACGGGAAGCGTATCCTTGGAGAAACAGACCGGACTTTTGCCATGGCAGGGACCGGCCCGCGACTCATGGCTCGTGACCCGCGAACGGCTGCTTTCTGCAGAAAGCAGCCTCTAAAGGAGGAAAAGAACGATGAAAAAAATGGCACTGGTACTGGCCGGGCTCCTGGCTCTGGCCGGCATCGCCGGGGGCTGCGGCGGGAGTTCCACTGGCAGCAAGCCGGCAGGGGGAGATAAGAAAGTGGTCCTGAAGGTGGGCGCATCCCCGGTTCCTCATGCGGAGATCCTGGAAAAAGTGAAGCCGCTCCTGGCCAAGGACGGAGTGGATCTCCAGGTGGTTGAATTCACCGATTACGTAAAGCCCAACCTGAGCCTCAGCGATAAGGAAATCGATGCTAACTTCTTCCAGCATCTGCCGTATCTGGAAAAGTTCTGCAAAGACCGGAACCTGTCCCTGATTTCTGTGGGCAAAGTCCACATCGAACCCATGGGAGTGTATTCCCGGAAAATCAAAGATATCAAAGCTATACCTGACGGCGCGAAAGTAGCAATCCCCAACGATCCCACCAACGGGGGCCGGGCTCTGGCCATCCTGGAAAAGGCCGGTCTCCTGAAACTGAAGGAAGGGGTCGGGGTACTGGCCACCGCCAACGACATCGTGGAGAACCCCAAGAACCTCCAGATCACCGAAGCAGAAGCTGCCATGCTGCCCCGGACCTTGGATGATGTGGATCTAGCCGTAATCAACTCTAACTTCGCCATGGAAGCCAAGCTGAATCCCACCAAAGATGCTCTGTTCATCGAAGCCAAAGATTCTCCTTACGCCAACATTGTCGCCGTCCGCAAAGGGGACGAAAACCGTCCGGAAATCCAGAAACTGATGAAAGCCCTGAACAGCCCGGAAGTGAAGAAATTCATCGAAGAGAAATACAAGGGTGCCATAGTTCCGGCATTCTGAGGTCCGTGTCATGCCCAACACCATCGTTTATGAAGACGGAACGGCTTTCCATCCAGGTTCCTATCTGGAAGACCTGCTTACCGAATGGGAGATGACGCCGGTCCAGTTTGCCCATAAGCTGGGGAAACCGGTGGAAACCGTCGAGCAGCTGCTGGAAGGGGTCATTCCAGTGGACTTGGAACTGGCCAGCAAATTGGAGGAAGCCACGGAAATCAGTGCGGCAGCCTGGCTGAACCTGCAGTTCATGTTCGATGAGAAAGTGGAAGCCCACAAGAAATAACAGTTCAATAGTTCGTCCAAAACAGACGGGCGGTCTCGTGGAGAGGCCGCCCTTTTTTGCGCACCAGGCAGACCTGGCTGGCCAGAGCGGCTTCTTCCACCGGCACCGCTGTGAGCCCATGGCTCAGAGAGACCACCGATTCCGGCACAAGGGCGATTCCCAGCCCCGCCTGGGCCCATTGGAGGCAGCTGCGGGCATCATCGGCCAGGCAGCGGAAATACAAGGAAAAGTTCCGCTTCCGGCAGCTTTCCTGGATGATCTGTTCCCAGCGCCGATAGCCCAAAAGGGCCAGATCCTGGAGGGCTTCCAGGGTAAGGGAATCCGGCAGAGGAGAGGGAAACAGATCCCGGATCCCCACAGCGCAGAAATTTTCCTGGCAAAGGATCTTCCGGTCCACGCGGGACAGGGAAAAAGGCGTCCGGATCAAGGCCAGGTCGATGGTCTCTTTTTCCAGGGCATCCAGCAGCTGGTATGTATTCCCTTCGTACAGCTGGAAAGAAATCTCGGGATATTTCTGGAGAAAATACCGGACTCCCCGGAAAAACCGTTCCCCGGATCCGGAGGAGATCATCCCTAGGTGGAGGCTGCCTTTCTTCCCCAGCTGGAAATTCTTCATGTCTTCCTGAGCGGCCAAGGTCAGGCTCTGGATCCGTTTGGCTGTGTCGTAGAGGCTTTTTCCTGCTTCGGTGAGGCGGATCTTCCGGCTGCCCCGTTCCAGGAGACGGACCCCGCACTGGGCTTCCAGCCGCTGGAGCTGGAGGGACACTGGGGGCTGGGTCAGGTTCAGCCGCCGGGCTCCGGCGGAGATGGACCCTTCTTCCACCACGGCGATGAGACAGTTCAGCTGTTCCAGGTTCATACTGCATCCTCCTATATTAAAAATATATGGTTACAAATAAATTCAATATCTATTATATAGCAATCCAGGTGGTAAGATAAAGGCAGTCCAAAAAATGAGGTGCGTAACATGAAAAAATTCCAGCCCTATTTCCGGGGCTATGGCCGGGATTGCTTCCTGGCCCCTCTGTTCAAACTGCTGGAAGCTCTGATGGATCTGGCGGTGCCCCTGGTGATCGCGGCTATGATCGACCGGGGACTCCCCACTGGCGATACCGACTTCCTGTTCCGCTGTTTCCTGGTGCTCATGGGACTCATGGTCCTGGGCATGGGCTTTTCCTTCACCGCCCAGTATTTTGCTGCCCGGGGAAGCGTGGGGGTGGTGACCCGGCTCCGGCAGGCCCTGTTCGACCACATCCAGGGACTGTCCTACCGGGAACTGGATACCCTGGGCTCCGATACCCTGATCACCCGGCTCACCAGTGATGTGACCCAGGTCCAGACAGGACTGAACCTGGCCCTGCGGCTGCTGCTCCGGAGCCCCTTCATCGTCTTCGGGTCCATGGTCATGGCCTTCTTCATCGATGTGCCCAGTGCCCTGGTGTTCGCCATTTCCATCCCTCTGCTCCTCATTGTGGTGCTGGGGATCATGAGCCGGAGCATCCCCCTGTTCAAACGGGTCCAGGAAGCCCTGGACCGGCTGCTCCAGACTACCCGGGAAAACCTCACCGGGGTCCGGGTGATCCGGGCTTTCTGCCGGGAAAAGGCAGAGGTGGAGGAATTCGACAGCCGGAACACCGACTTGACCCGGAAGAACCTCCATGTGGGTCGCTGGTCCGCATTGATGGCCCCGGGCACCTATCTCCTGGTGAACCTGGCTACTGTGGTGCTGATCCGCCAGGGAGCCCTCCGGGTGGAGATGGGAGCCATGGCCCAGGGAGATGTGGTGGCCCTGTACAATTATATGGCCCAGATGATCATCGAACTGGTGAAACTGGGCAGTATGGTGATCACATTGAATAAATCGGCAGCCTGTGCAAGCCGCATCCAGGGTATCCTGGAGGTGAAAAGCTCCATGACCTGTCCTTCTGCTGACGGATCCCTTCAACCGGTAAGCGGGGGACCGGCCGTGGCTTTCCATCACGTATCCTTTGGCTATGCAGGGGGCGCTGAAGCCGTCACAGGTCTGGATTTTACCATTCCCAAAGGCTATACGGTCGGGATCATCGGGGGTACCGGCAGCGGTAAGACCACCCTGGTGAACCTGATCCCCCATTTCTATGATGTGACCCGGGGACGGGTGGAAGTGGGAGGACGGGACGTGCGGGCCTATCCTGCTGGCCGTCTCCTGGAAAAAATTGCCCTGGTGCCCCAGAAAGCCGTACTCTTTGAAGGCACCATCCGGGACAACCTGCGCTGGGGCAAGGCCGATGCCACCGATGAAGAACTCTGGCAGGCCCTGGAAACCGCCCAGGCCAAAGATGTGGTGCTGGGGAAGGAGGGACAGCTGGACGCCCTGGTGGAACAGGGGGGACGGAACCTGTCCGGAGGCCAGAAACAGCGGCTGACCATTGCCCGGGCCCTGGTGAAACACCCGGAGATCCTGATCCTGGATGATTCCGCCAGCGCCCTGGATTTTGCCACCGATCTCCATCTCCGCCAGGCCATCAAGTCCCTGGAAGGAGAGATGACCGTCTTCATCGTATCCCAGCGGACCAGCAGTGTCCGGCAGGCGGATCTGATCCTGGTGCTGGACGACGGGAAACTGGTGGGCCAGGGAACCCATCTCCAGCTGCTGGAAACCTGTCCGGTGTACCAGGAAATCTTCGATTCCCAGTATCCCGGCCGGCGAGCGGAAGAAATCCGCCAGGGAAAGGAGGAAGCCTGATGTCCATGGATCAAAACAAGTCCAGCTGGGTCACCCTGAAAAAAGTCTGGAAGATCATCGACGCTTATCGTCTGCTCCTTTTGGGGAGCTTGGTGCTGGCCGGGGCCTCCGTCGCTCTCCAGCTCTATGTGCCCATCTTGTTCGGCCGGGTCATCGACGGGATCCTGGGGCCGGGGCAGGTGGATTTCGCTCAGGTGGGCCGCTATACCACCCAGATCCTCTTGCTGGTGATCCTCTCCAGCCTGGCTACCTGGGCTATGAATCTCGTCAACAACAAACTGGCTTTCCATACGGTCCAGGATATCCGCAGCCGGGCCATCCGCCAGATCCAGCAGCTGCCCCTGTCCTTTTTGGACAGCCACAGCACCGGGGACCTGGTCCAACGGGTGATCGCCGATGTGGATCAGATCTCGGACGGGCTGCTCCTAGGGTTCACCCAGCTGTTTTCCGGGCTGGTGACCATTGGGCTGACCCTGTACTTCATGTTTTCTACCCACCGAAACATTTCCCTCTTGGTGATCCTCCTGACTCCCCTCAGCTTCCTGGTGGCGAGATTTATCGCCAGCCGGTCATACAAGCTGTTCCAGGCTCAGACAGCCATCCGGGGAAAGCAGACCGCCCTCATCAACGAAACCATCGGCAATGAAAAAGTGGTGAAGGCCTTCAGCCATGAAGCCCGTTCTTCCGCTCAGTTCCAAGCCATCAATGAAGACCTGCAGCAGGCCACTCAGGGAGCCCTGTTCTACAGTTCCCTCACCAATCCTTCCACTCGGGCAGTGAATAATGCCATCTATGCCTTGGTGGCCCTGGTGGGCTGCTGGGAGATCCTGGCCGGGGGTCTCACCGTGGGAGGGCTTACGGTACTGCTGTACTATGCCAACCAATATATGAAGCCCTTTACGGATATCAGCTCCGTGGTCACCGAGCTCCAGAATGCCCTGGCCTGTGCTGCCCGGGTGTTCGCCCTGATCGAGGAGACGCCCCAGAGCGCCGATCCGGACCGGAAGCTGGTGTTCCAGGAAGGCCGGATGGATATCAGCCACGTGTATTTTTCCTATGACAAAAAGAAGTCCCTCATCGAAGATTTCAATTTCCAGGTAGAACCAGGCCAGACCACGGCCATCGTAGGGCCCACTGGCTGCGGGAAGAGCACTTTCATCAATCTGCTCATGCGGTTCTACGATGTGGACCGGGGGACCATTGCCATCGACGGCCAGGATACGGGGAAAGTGGACCGCCATTCCCTCCGCCGGACCTATGGGATGGTGCTCCAGGAAACCTGGCTGAAACAGGGGAGCATCCGGGAGAACATCGCCTTCGGGAAGCCGGGAGCCACGGAAGAAGAAATCATCCGGGCCGCCCAGGAAGCCCATAGCTGGGAATTCATCCGCCGGCTGCCCCAGGGGCTGGATACGGTGGTGGATGACGACAGCCTGAGCCAGGGCCAGAAGCAGCTCCTGTGCATCACCCGGGTGATGCTGGCGCTGCCTCCTATGCTGATCCTGGATGAAGCCACTTCCAGCATCGATACCCGGACCGAGATCCAGATCCAGAACGCCTTTGCCAAGCTCATGGAAGGCCGGACCAGTTTCATCGTGGCCCATCGGCTCTCCACCATCCGCAGTGCCGACCGGATCTTGGTGATGAAAGACGGCAGGATCATCGAACAGGGGACCCACGAAAGCCTCATGGCCCAGGGCGGGTTCTATAAGGAACTGTATAACAGCCAGTTTGCGGGGTGAGAGAAGGCTGCTGCATGTGGTTTACACACCTGCAGCAGCCCTCTTGTCTTCCTTCCTCCAGCGTGCTACAATGGGGAAAATCTTGAAGGAGGGTCCGGTATGACTCGATTCCAGAAAATCGTCGTTGCCCTGCTGACCGTCAATATGCTGGCTACCGTGGGCCTGTATCTGCGCCTGGACAGCCAGGAGCTGCTGCTAGAAAAGGAAGTCCGCAGCATGAAACGGGATATCTTGGGGACCCGGTATGATGACACCAATCTGAAGAACAGCTTGGCCAGCCTGGAAAAACAGGTGGGGAAGCTGGGCGAAAATACCCGGAAAGCCATGGAAAGACCGGAAGCGCCGGCACCCAAACCGGAGCAGCCGGCACCCAAGACAAAGGCGTCCGGGATCCAGGGGTTCTTGGATAGACTGTTTGGGAAGTAAAAAGGGGATGCTGCTCAGGCAGCGATCCCATCAAACTGCAGAGCTAGTATACGGACCAAGAGACCGGGACCTGGGGATTTGTTTCCTCAGGTCCCGGCCTCTATGGTATAATGACACTATTCAAAGGAAAAGAGGTGGCATTTTGGGCTGGTGTAAAGGTGTTAGACTTTCTGTGGCACTGCTGGTGGGGCTCTGTGCGCCTGCTGCAGCAGAAAAACTGCTCTTCATCCCCTTGGACAACCGGCCAGTTTCCTTGGATTATACGGTGGACAGTTTCCGGAAGGCAGGGGTGCAGGTGGCGATCCCGCCCAGGGAATACCTGGCCAGTGACCGGCAGGCCGGGGACCCGGTGAAGCTTGCTAAGTGGCTGGAACAGGAAGCCAGGGGAGCGGACGGAGCGGTGGTTTCCCTGGATTCCCTGATTTACGGGGGCCTGGTCCCTTCCCGGACTCATGAAATGGATCCCTGGGTACTGGCCAAACGGGCAGAAGGGCTGCTGGCCTTCAAGGAGAGACACCCCGGGGTCCCGATCTATGGCTTCGGTACCATCATGCGGTCTCCCCGATGGAGCAGTGCCCCGGCAGAACCGGTCTATTATGCCCAGTACGGGCCCCAGATCTTCCGGTGGGGAGCCCTCCGGGACCGGCAGGAACAAGGACTGCTGACCCGGAAGGAGAAAAAGGAACTGGCCGGGCTGGAAAAAGATCTGCCTCTGGAAATCCGCCGGGATGTGCTGGAACGGCGGAAAAAGAACCTGTTCGTGCTGAAGGGTCTGGTCCGTGGCCTGGAAAAAGGGAAGCTGGATTATCTCCTGATCGGCCGGGATGATTCCGCTCCGTATTCCGAAGCCCATCGGGATGCCCGGGACCTGGAGAAATTCAGCGATCCGGCTTGCCGGTACAAGTTCCGGAGCTTTTCTGGAGCCGATGAACTGGGGATGGTGCTGCTGAACCGGGCCCTGAACAAAGCCCGGGGAGAGACCCCTCTGGTTTACGCGTACTACCATGAAGGAAAAGGACCGGATACGGTGGCCAGCTATGAGGACAGCCCTATCCGGACCAGTTATCGGCAGCATGTATTGGCTGCCGGCGGTTATCCCGCCCGGTGGGACAAACGGGCGGATCTGGTGCTGGGAATCTACACTCCGGCAGACGGGGTGACCCTGGGGGCGGATGATACTCGGAATGGGGAAACCCTGGATGCTGCAGGGGGGAGGTTCCTGGAAAAGACCCGGGACTATGTGCAGCGGGGGGCCAATGTGGGAATCGCCGACGTGGCCTTCGGGAACGGGAGCAGCCGGGGGTTGGTCCATGCCCTGCTGGAAGAGAAAGACGGCCGGGAACCCCTGGGGTATCAGCTGGGGTCCTATGCCGGCTGGAATACCGCCAGCAACAGCCTGGGATACGCTCTGGGCCAGGGAATGCTCCGGCCTGATCTGGGTGACCGGGAGCGGCAGGATCTTTTGACCGTGCGCTACCTGGATGACTGGCTGTACCAGAGCCGGGTCCGCCAAGAAGTGCGGAAGGAACTGATCTGGCCCCAAAAGTGGCCGGATGGGAAGCTCACCGCCAGCCAGACGGAACAGGCGGAAAAAATGGTGACGGAAAAGATGGTGCAGGAAGGAGCATCTCTCCTGGGCAAGCGGCCGGAACGATACCGCTACCGGCTGCCCTGGCACCGGACGTTCGAGGTTGAAGTGAAGAGTGCAGAGTGAAGAGGAGAGAGCAGCGGACCGCTGACAATCCAAGTACACATGCAGGGAGGAGAAAGAGATGACGTATTACGAGGAAGCCATGGGGATGAAGGACGAGATGATCCGGCGGCGGCGGGATTTCCACGCCCATCCGGAGACGGCCTGGACCGAATTCCGGACCACATCCCTCATCGCCGAAGAGCTGCAGGATCTGGGGTATGAAGTGCTGATGGGCAGCGACATACTGGATGAGGGGGCCCGGATGATGGTGCCCGATGAAAAGACCTTGAAGCAGTGTGCCCAGCGGGCCATCAAGGAAGGCGCCAATCCCATCCTGGTGGATAAGATGAAAGGGGGCATGACCGGCTGTGTGGGGATCATGCACTTTGCCAAACCAGGGAAGACCGTAGCCCTGCGGTTCGACATCGATTCCCTGTTCGTGGCGGAAGATCCGGCTCCCAGCCACCGGCCCAGCGCCCTGGGGTTCCAGTCCTGCCATCCGGGATTGATGCACGCTTGCGGCCATGACGGCCATGCCACTATCGGCCTGGCCGTGGCCAAACTGGTGGCCGCCCATAAAGACCGGATGGCCGGTACCCTGAAGATCTGCTTCCAGCCTGGTGAAGAAGGGGTGGTCGGGGCCAAAAGCATGGTCCAGAGCGGCATCGTGGACGATGTGGATTATTTCCTCAGCGGGCACATCGGCCTGGGGGATTACCGTGACGGTTCCCTGGTCTGCATGACCCGGGGCTTTTTGGCCACGGACAAGCTGGATGCGGTGTTCACCGGCGCCCCCAGCCACGCCGGAGCTGAACCGGAAAAAGGGAAGAATGCCCTGTTGGCAGCGGCCCAGGCGGCCATCTCCCTCCATACCATCAGCCGGCACAGCGGGGGAGCTTCCCGGATCAATGTGGGGGTCCTGGAAGCCGGTACGGGACGGAATGTGATCCCGGCCAACGGGCTGATCAAATTCGAGACCCGGGGCGAAACCGCGGAAATCAACGATTTCATGGTCCGGGAAGCCCGGAGGATGGTCCGGGCCACCGCCCAGCTCTATGATGTGGATGTGGAGCTCCTGCCCCGGGGCAGTGCCACTTCTTCCAATTCCTCTCCGGAAATGGGTGAAGAGATCTATGGGCTGATCGAGCCTCTCCACGTGTACAACCATGTGGTGAAGGAACAGAAAGTCAGCGGCAGCGAGGACTGCTGCTATTTCATGAGCCGGGTCCAGGAACATGGGGGCCAGGCCGTATACATGCTGTACGGCACCGAAGAAGCCGCCGGCCATCACCAGAGCGATTTCGACTTCAACGAAGACGTCCTGCCCCGGACTGCCGGGACCATCGCCCTTTTGGTAGAGCATTTCGGGAATAAGTGAGGAAAATCCATGGGAAGCATTGTTTCGTTAACGGCACTGTTCTGTATCTATGCGATCAGTGAACTGATCGCCATGCGCACCCGGGCCATCCTGTCCACGGTGCTGGGGATCTCGGTGATCCTCCTGGCCGGGTTCTGGTCCGGCATCCTGCCCCAGACCATTATCAAGGACGCCCAGGTATCCGGCATCGGCATGGGAGTGGTGGGGATGCTCATCGTTTCCATGGGGACCACCATCGATTTCGCGGAGCTGAAGCAGGAGTGGAAAGTGGTGGTCACTTCCATCCTCTGCGTGGTCTTTGCGGTGGCGGCCATCATCCTCCTGGGCTCTTTCGTCATGGATCCCAAGATTGCCATTTCCGGTTCTCCCA
Source organism: Acidaminococcus nyctereutis (assembly GCF_052216985.1). NCBI lineage: Bacteria > Bacillati > Bacillota > Negativicutes > Acidaminococcales > Acidaminococcaceae > Acidaminococcus > Acidaminococcus nyctereutis. Next base: position 67,879 of record NZ_JBQOUY010000006.1, on the reverse strand, counting down.
TCTTCGCCGGGGGCAATGCGGCCACCCTGATTATGCTGGCGGCGGCCAAGGAGAAGGGGCTGTCCTATGTAGGGACGTTCTGTCTGGTGCTGCTGGTGACCCAGAAATTCTTCGGGATCCCCATCGCTTCTTTTGCCCTCCGTCATCTGGCCCGTCAATTGCGGCTGGATCAAGATTTTGTGAACCGGTACAGCGAAGAGGCGGAAAAAGCAGCCGCTGCCGCCCAGAAGCGTCCCCTGGCCCTGCCTTCTGCTTTTGCTAAGCCGTCCGTCTACCTGGCCAAGCTGGGGCTGGTGGCCACTCTTTCCTTCTATGCCGCCAAACTCACCGGGGGCCATATCCATTACCTGGTGATGTGCCTGCTCCTGGGGACCTTGTTCTTTGCCTTGGGCTTTTTGGATAAAGGGATCCTGGCCAAGACCCAGTCCAGTGGGCTGATCATCTTCTTCGTGACCATCGTGATCTTTTCCAACCTGGGGGCTACCACTCCCAAGCAGGTCCTTTCTGTGCTGCCTCCTCTGGTCTGGTCCGCCGTCCTGGGGGTGGCAGGTCTGTGTCTGGCGGCGGCCCTGTGCAGCCGGCTGTTCCGGATGCCTTTCCCCCTGGCCGTCTCTCTGGGGATCACCTGTACCTTCGGGTTCCCCACTACCATGCTGATTTCCCAGGAAGTGGCAGAGGCCATGGGGGAGACGGAGGAACAGCGGAAAGCGCTCCTGAACTTCTTGCTGCCCAAGATGCTGGTAGCCGGGTTCGTGACGGTGACCATCACCTCCGTGGTCCTGGCAGGATTTGTAGTGAATATCTTATAAAAGGAGTAGGATAGCATGGAAGCACTGGATCAGCAGCTGAAAGCATATATCGACGGGCACCGGCAGGAGATGCTGGACCTGTGGAAAGAAATCGTGGACACGGAAAGCGGCCCGAAACAGATCGCCGGCGTGAATGCAGTGGGGACCCTCCTCCAGCGGGAACTGGAACAGGCTGGGGCAGCCGTGCGCCGGGTGCCAGCGGAACAGGCCGGAGACCTGATTGTGGGGGACTGGAATCCGGAGGCGCCCGGGAAGCCGGTGGTCTTCATGGGCCATATGGATACGGTGTTCCCGGCAGGGGAAGCAGAGCGGAACCCCTTCCGGGTGGATGAGGAGGGAAATGCCCATGGTCCCGGGGTCCTGGATATGAAGGCAGGATTGGTGATCGGCCTCTATGCCCTGAAGGCCCTCCAGTCCATCGGCTGGAAGGAGCGTCCCATCCGGTTCCTGGGGGTCCCGGATGAGGAGACCCTCCACATGTTCTCCAATGCCAAGGCCCTGATCGCTCAGGAAACGGCGGGGGCTGGGGCCGTCTTCAACTTCGAACCGGGTCCCCTGGGCAACAAGCTGGTCATCGGGCGCTATGGCGGAGGACCGGTCTCTATCACGGTACACGGGGTGGCAGCCCATTCCGGCAGCGCTCCGGAAAAGGGCCGATCGGCAGTGCTGGAAGCAGCCCATAAGATCATCGAACTGGAAGCGGCCAACGATATCCCCCGGGGGAAATTGATCAACTGCGGGGCCGTGGAAGGGGGCATCGGGGAAAACACCATCCCGGATTCCTGTAAGATCCGGATTGGCATCCGCTACCGGAATGCGGCCATCGGGGACGAGATCTTTGCCCTTTTGCGCCAGGTGACGGAGCAGTGTACCGTGGAAGGGACTTGGGCGGAACTGGATGTGAGCCGGGTGATGCAGTGTATGGATACCACTGAGGGGGTAAAGGCTCTCTATACCCATGTGGCAGATACAGGGGAGGCCCTGGGCATGGGGCGGATCGAAGGTATCCAAGTGGGCGGCCTGTCCGACGCAGGGATCCCAGCCGGCAGCGGCATCCCCACCCTGTGCGGTATGGGGGTCCGGGGCGAAGGGGCCCATACGGACCGGGAATATGCCCAGGTGGAATCTCTTTATGAGCGGTGTCTCCTGGCGGCCGCTGCCGTCCGTACCCTGTGAGGCGGCCATGGACCGGAGAGTCATCGCCAATGTGATCTTGGGCTTCGGCTGCATCGCCCTGGTCCAACAGGAATTCTTCCTGGGGGCAGGGCTGATTGCCCTGAGCTGTGTGGTGCGGAAACAGTGAAAGGATCTGACAGCTTGACCGGGAATGTTGACCGGTCGTGGTATAATAAATATGTATCAAAAAATATTACATTTCAAAGGAGACGGATGGAATGAAAGTTTTACTGCTCAACGGCAGCCGGCGGGAAAACGGCTGCACTTATACAGCCCTGTCCCTGGTGGCCAAGGAACTGGAAAAAGCCGGGATCGATACGGAGATCGTCTATATCGGCCTCAATGCCGTGAACGGGAAGTTGGATGAGCTGGTGAAGGAATGTGCCACCAAGATGAAAGAAGCAGACGGGCTGGTCATCGGTTCCCCGGTGTATTACGCTTCTCCCACCGGAGAGATCCAGGTGTTCCTGGACCGGTTCGCTGGAGTGGCGGGGGCCGATATGCGTCTGAAACCGGCGGCAGCCATCGCTTCTGCCCGGAGAGCTGGCACCAGCACCACATTGGATGTGCTGAACAAATACCTGATGTACAATGAAATGCCGGTGGTGTCTTCCAATTACTGGAACATGGTCCATGGGAGCAAGCCGGAAGATGTGCTCCAGGACAAGGAAGGCGTCCAGATCATGGAAACCCTGGGGAAGAACATGGCCTGGCTGCTGCAATGTCTGGAAGCCGGCAAAAAAGCAGGGGTGGAAGGACCGGCCAAACCGGTGAAAGTGATGACCAATTTCATCCGCTGAAAAAAATCCAAAAAAGTGCTTGACGGCTCCTGATATTTGCCGTATAATAGCTCTTGTGTTCGGGGCGTAGCGCAGTTTGGTAGCGCGCTTCCTTGGGGTGGAAGAGGTCGTGAGTTCGAATCTCGCCGCTCCGACCATTTAATCGAACGGAACGCCACAAAGGTCAGCTTTGTGGCGTTTTTTCATATGTAAAAGCTGCTGGGGACAGGTGACCGGATCCGGCAGCCATGCTATAATTATCATGGAAATCTTTGAGCCAATCGTAAGTTGAGTACAGGAGGAATGCCTTGCATGTCTGAGCTGCAGGATAAAATCGCGAAAAGAAGGACCTTTGCCATTATTTCTCATCCGGATGCCGGGAAGACCACGCTGACGGAGAAGTTATTGCTCTATGGAGGGGCCATCCATCTGGCTGGTTCCGTGAAATCCCGGAAAGCCAATAAACATGCCGTCTCGGACTGGATGGAAATCGAAAAACAGAGAGGGATCTCTGTCACCTCTTCGGTACTGCAGTTCGATTATGACGGGTACCGGGTGAATATCCTGGATACCCCGGGGCACCAGGACTTCTCAGAAGATACCTACCGGACCTTGATCGCTGCCGACAGCGCCGTGATGCTGATCGATGCGGCCAAAGGGGTGGAACCCCAGACCAAGAAGCTGTTCTGGGTCTGCCACCGGAGGAAACTGCCCATCTTCACTTTTGTGAACAAATTGGACCGGTACGGCCGGGCTCCTATGGATCTGATGGACGAAATCGAAAAGGTGCTGCACATCAACGCCTATCCCATCAACTGGCCCATCGGCACGGACGGCCACTACATCGGGGTCTACGACCGGCTGAAGAAGCAGGTAGAACTGTTCGACAATGACAGCAGCCACGGCTCCAAGATCCTGAAGAGCACCACCGGCAGCCTGGACGACCCGGCCATCCGGGATGCCATCGGAGAAGCCAATCTCCAGACCCTGATGGACGATATCGAACTCCTGGATATGGCTGGGGATGAATTCGATCTGGAAAAAGTCGATGCAGGGGAACTGACACCCATGTTCTTCGGGTCTGCCATGACCAACTTCGGGGTCCGGAGCTTCCTGGAGAAGTTCTTGGAACTGTCTCCGGAACCCCAGCCTCGGAAACTGAAGGACGGGGGTGTGGTGAATCCCGGCGACGAAGATTTCACAGCCTTTATCTTCAAAATCCAGGCCAATATGAACCCGGCCCACCGGGACCGGATCTCCTTTATGCGGATCTGTTCCGGGGTGTTCGAAAAGGGGATGACCGTCTGGCATGTCCAGGGACAGAAACCGGTGAAACTGGCCCAGCCCCAGCAGTTCATGGCCCAGGAGAGGACCACGGTGGAGAAAGCTTATCCTGGGGACATCATCGGGGTGTTCGATCCAGGGATCTTCACTATCGGGGATACCCTGTGCAATGAGAAACACCCGGTGCAGTTCGAGGATTTTCCCATTTTCCCGCCGGAAATCTTCGCCAAGGTCCAGCCCAAGGATTCCATGAAACGGAAGCAGTTCGAGAAGGGCATCGTCCAGCTGGCCCAGGAAGGGGCCATCCAGGTGTTCCGGCAGAAGGATATCGGGATGGAAAGCTTCGTGGTGGGTGTGGTAGGCGTGTTGCAGCTGGAAGTATTGGAATACCGGCTGCTGAACGAATACAACGCCAAACTGCTCATGGACCAGCTGCCTTATTCGGTGGCCCGGTGGGTCTACGCAGACGATCCGGAACTGATCCGGAACATCAAGGGCCTGGATAATGGGATGCTGGTGTACGATAAACTAGACCGTCCTGTGGTGCTGGTCTCCAACGAATGGAACTTGAACTGGATCCTGGAACGGAACCCGGGAATCAATTTCACCCAGGTGCCCAGCGAAGCAAGGGCGATTTAAGGAGCTGAATATATGGACAACAAGAAATCTGCCATGGATATCCTGGGGGTCCCGGTGACGCCTTTCTCCATGGCAGAAGCGGTAGCCTGGCTCATGGACCGGGTGGAGCAGGAACAGCCTACCCAGGTGGTCACGGCCAATGCAGAGATCATCATGATGGCCCAGAAGCTGCCGGCTTACAAGGCATTGTTGGAGAAGACGGATTTAATCCTGGCTGACGGGGCCGGCACCGTATGGGCCGGGCGGACTCTGGGGCACCAGGTGCCGGAACGAGTGGCCGGTTTCGATCTGTTCCTGGAGCTCCTGAAAGACGGAGCCCGGCGGGGGACAAGATTCTTCCTGTTCGGTGCTGCTCCGGGAATCGCCGAAGCGGCAGCCAAGAAAGCCGAAGAGATCGCTCCCGGGGTCCAGATCGTGGGCACCCGGAACGGCTATTTCACCCAGGCCGACGAACCGGAGATCATCCAGCAGATCAACGGAAGCGGCGCCCAGGTACTTTTCGCTGCCCTGGGAGCCCCCAAACAGGAGTTCTGGCTGGAAGAACACCGGGATGCCCTGAAGCCGGCCCTGCGGGTAGGCTTAGGGGGCAGCTTCGACGTGCTGGCCGGCAAGATGGAACGGGCCCCCAAGTGGATGCAGGAAGCGTCCCTGGAATGGCTGTTCCGGTTGTACAAGCAGCCCAGCCGCCTGGGCCGGATGATGGCCCTGCCCCAGTTCGTGGTGAAGGTGCTGGAATACAAACATTGCCATAAATGAACCATGGGGTGTCTGCCCCCACCGTTTCACAGCCGTTCAGAGCCGTCGGACCCAGCGTGGGACCGGGAGGGAATCTTGGACAAAGGAACGGAGATAAGGTATAATGAAACGATGGGTGGAGGTGAAGTCGTGACGAAATACAAATATAGAGTTGTCAAAGAAGGTTATCCTTTCATTGGGACCATGCTGGCCGTGGCTGTACTGGCCGGGTACGTGGCCGGGCCGGTATTTGCCGTGGCTCCGGTGGTCCTGATGGTTTATTTCATCTATTTCTTCCGGAACCGGGTGCTGGATGTGAAGCAGGATCCTGATATCCTGTATTCCCCGGCGGACGGCACGGTGATGGGAGTGGAAGAATTTTTCGATAAAGAATTCCTCAACGAACCTGCCAAAAAAGTGACGATCTTCCTGTCCGTATTCAATGTGCATACCAACCGGTCGCCCATGACCGGACTGATCAAGTATATGCGCTATACCTGCGGAGGGTATGAACCGGCTTTCAAGGATTCAGCCCCGGTGGTGAATGAGCGGATGGCCATCGGCCTGGACAACGGCACCAACCGGATCCTGGTGATCCAGATCGCCGGCATCCTGGCCCGCCGGATCGTATCCTGGACCAGCTTGGGCAGCCGGCTGAAACAGGGCGAATGCTATGGGATGATCAAGTTCGGGTCCTGCACGGAACTAGTGGTCCCTCGTTCGGTGGAAATCATGGTGCGCAAGGGAGACAAAGTGCAGGGCGGCATCAGTATCATCGGGAGGCAGAGAGCAGAATGAACTACAAACGCATGGTCCCCAACAGCATCAGTGGCCTGAGCCAGATGCTGGGACTCATTTCCATTTATCTGTCCATGGAGAAAAGCTTCAACCTGGCAGCGATTTTCATCATCCTGGCCATCCTGGCCGATTCCTGTGACGGCCGTGCCGCCCGGGCCCTGGGGGTCAGCGGACCTTTCGGCGTGGAAATGGATTCCCTCTGCGATGTGTGTTCCTTCGGGATGGCGCCTGCCGTACTGATCTATACTTATTCCCTCCAGCAGCTGGGCGTGCCTGGGATGATCATCTCCGGCCTCTTTGCCTTCGGGGCAGCCATGCGGCTGGCTCGGTTCAATGTGAACGTCACGGCCATCCACGGGTATTTCCAGGGGATGCCGGCGCCGGCCGGGGCCTGCGTCATCGTCACCTTCGTTTTGGGCGGGATGCAGATCAGCCCGCTGCTCACGGCCCTGCTCACCGTAGCCGTGGCCTGCCTCATGTACAGCGATGTGAAGTATCCGGATTTCAAGGGCCATGGGAACCCTCTGTTCCGGGTGCCGGTGATCATCGCCTTCATCCTGGGGGCCCTGGTGCTCTGGAGCGATGTGAAGGCCTGGCCTTTTGTGATCATGTTCACCTATACCCTCTGCGGGGTACTCAATGCTGTGTATGTGAAAATAACGGGGAAACAGGCCGTCTTTAAATAAGAGGAGGAAGCTAGAGGTTTTTATGAGCACGTATTTTGATATCATCATGGTTCCCCTCCAAGTGCTGATCGTCTTTTTCACCATCTATTATTTCGTGATTTCTCTATTCGGCATCCTGCCCCGGAAAAAAGAAAAGAAGATCCTGACTCCCAAAACCACTTTTGCTGTGATCGTCGCTGCCCACAATGAAGAAAAAGTCATCGGAGAACTGGTGGAGAACCTCCATATGCTCCGGTATCCCGATGAACTGTACGATATCTTCGTTATTGCGGACAACTGCAAGGATCATACGGCAGCAGTGGCCCGGGAAGCGGGCGCCCTGGTATACGAACGGTTCAACCAGGAGGAAGTGGGCAAGGGGTTTGCCCTGGAATGGATGTTCCGGCAGCTGTTCGCGTTGGACCGGCAGTATGATGCCGTAGCCATCTTCGATGCGGACAACCTGGTGCACCCGGATTTCCTGAAGGAAATGAACAACCGATTCTGCAAAGGAGAGAAGCTGATCCAGGGGTATCTGGATGTGAAGAACCCCAACGACAGCTGGGTCAGCGGCACTTTTGCCATCAACTTCTGGATCGTCAACCATGTGTGGCACCTGGCCAAATACACCATCGGGCTCTCCAGCGTGTTCGGGGGCACCGGCATGGTGATTGCCACGGAAGTGCTGAAAAAATATGGCTGGAAGGCCACCTGCCTCACAGAAGACATGGAATTCACCATGAAATGCCTGCTGGAAGGCATCCCCACCACCTGGTGCCAGGATGCCATCATCTACGACGAAAAGCCCCAGACCTTCAAGGCTTCCTGGAACCAGCGGAAGCGGTGGGCCCAGGGCCAGTTCGATGTGGCAGGCCGGTATATGGGGAAACTGCTGAAAGAAGGGATCCGGAAGCGGGATATCGTGATCCTGGATGGGGTCATCGATGTGTTCCAGCCCTATTTTATGCTGATTTCCACCTTCTTCGTGCTCTGCAGCACCATCTATAATTTCGTGCCTTTCTACACCAATGTGCTCTATGCCCTGCTGCCCTACCATGTGTGGCAGGTGATCGGGGTAGCCCAGTATCTGATCCCGGCCATCATCTTGTTCAAGATCAACGCAGCGCCGAAATCCTGGTTCTACACCCTATTCTATCCACTCCTGCTCTACAGCTGGGTGCCCATCACCATCTTGGGCTTCCTGCACAGGCATGAGCATGTGTGGAGCCACACCATCCACACCCGGAGCATCAGCTTCAACGATGTGCTGGTGCCGGAAAGCGCAGAGACCGGACCGAAGCAGATCATTTTGCCGAAAGAGAAGAGATGAGAAAACGGGGGTGTTGCACGTTGCGTGTAACACCCCCTCTGTCTAGGGGCAGCAAAGCTGCCCGTCACTGGTCACTGGCCGATGGAAAGAACCCGTGGCTGGCGGGTTCTTTCGAATAAAAATAGGACTATACTTTTCTTTTAATCCGTTGCTTGTCTAGCGTTTTTCTGGAGAAGCAAGGACAAGACAAAGGCGCGTCCGAGCCAGCATCATACAATGAAAGGCAGCCGTAACCCGGCTGCCTTCCTTCGTCCAGTGACAAGTGACCAATGACAGGGCTGTGAAAAATGATTCTTCATTTTTTCACAGCCCCTTTTTACGGAAAGCTGGGCGTCTAAAGCTAACACACGGTATGCACGGCCCCAGTCCTCCCTGTGAGGGGAGGGGGACCGGGCGCAAGCACGGTGGTGGGGGCATCAGCGATAGCCGATATTTTGCAGGAGCAAGGGACAACAGTGGATGGTACGAGAGAACTGGAAATGGGGATAAATATGATTCTGTCCGGACTAATACCCACATTCTTTGTTATAGTTAAGGAAAAGAAGAAATCCAGGAGGGGATAATATGGAACTGGACGCAATCATGGGAAAGATCCGGGATGGTTTGACTGGAGATACGGAGAGAGATATCCGGTATCTGGAGAAATGTGCTGAAATGTATCGGACCCACCCGCTGCATCTGGAAATTGCCCGGGCTTGCGGACGGATGATTACCCAAATGCTGCCAGAAGATGTACAGAAAGAGACGGAAAGACTTTCACAACAGGCAATCGAAGAGATGGAAGGAAAAGTGGAACAGGCCAATTTCCTTCAGTATCAGAAAAAATACCAGGAAGCACTGGAGATGCTAGAACCGGTTGTCAAGGATGTGGATGAAACATCTTTTTTGAAGGATGATTCTGTCAGTGGGTATCATACCTTCAGGGAACCGTTGCAATTCCTTTTATATGACTTTTTATATGGAAACGAGAAAAAGACTCGCTGCTGTGCACTTCCGTATGATAAGGTCTACTTTTCTTATGGATCGCTGCTTATAGACTGCCATCGAGTGCAGGAAGCACAGCAGGCACTGAAAAAAGCGGTACAATGGAATCCTCTCTCCGAGGAAATCTACTTTGAATATGTGGAGACCTATAAAATGCTGGGTGATTTGGACATGTTCCACCGTGAAACCATGAAAGCTTTTTCCTGGCTTTATACTCCGGAGGGAATGGCTAGAGCCTATCGGAATATAGGTTATTATTTCGTAGAAAAGGGAGAATATAGGACAGCAGCAGACTGTTATTTCCTCAGTATGCATTATGAAAACTCGAAACAGGCTCAATCAGAGCTGTTCTATATCTTTAAAACGGCAGGTGTAAAATTCGAAGCACCTGACTGTACACGACTTAAGGAATGTGCCAGGAAAAATCATCTGCCACTGGGTTACAATCAGGAAGTCATGGCCATTCTCTATGCAGCTGTAGAACATTTTCAAGAGGAAAAAGATGAGAAATCGGAGAAATACTATAAAGAGTATCTGGATTGCATGATTGAAGATCAGGTTCAGTGGATGGAATGAAGAGACAGCCCATTTTGTGCCATCCTTGACAAAATCCTCTTAACTTGTTATAGTATGGATATCAACAGAATAGTTCCGGTAGGCCAGGCTCCTACAGGGATATGGACTGCTGCCGCAACAGGATGGAGACATCCCGCGTAGGTCTGAACAGGCTGCGTCAAATAAGAAGGCGCCGCATAATGCAGTTTCACCGCCCTGTAGAGTTAAAGCTCGTACGGTGGCAGTGGATGCAGGCAGTTTCCATTGAAGAAGTGTTTGTCTTTGTCGCCGTTCGGGGAAGCCCCGGACGGCTTTTCTGTTATATCTGATCTGAGTCCTCGAAAGGTGGTGGCAAAGCATGGACGGCGCAAGTGGAGGCAGTCATCCTCACAGTTTGGGCAGCGGGACTTTTACAGACTGGCAGTGCCGGTCCAGTTTTGCTGCGCAGTTTTGAGCTGACGGCCTCTTAAAGAGGGGGAACGGCCCCCGGATTTCTTTAGGAGGATAGTATGAAAAAAGAAAATAGGGACAAAAAATTCCAGCTGGCGGCCCAGAAGGCACAGGCATGGCTCCTGGAGGCGGCTGCCCTGGAGGGGAAAGACGTGATGGATCGGTACGGAACCGGTCCAGGGGGGCTCACAAAAGGCCAGGCAGAAGCCTTTCAGGACAGATATGGGGCCAACAAGGTGACCCGGGAGAAGAAGAAGAGCCTGGCCACCCGGCTGATCCAGGCCTTTGTGAATCCCTTTACGGTGATCTTGTTCGTTCTGGCGGGGGTGTCCACGGTCACGGACATCGTCCTGCCTCTCCGGAGCGGGAACCTGGATGACTTCCAGCCGGCAACGGTATGCATCATCCTGACACTGCTGCTGATTTCCGGAGGACTCCGGTTCATCCAAGAAGCCCGGAGCGGAGATGCAGCGGCGAAACTCCTGGAAATGATCACCACCACCTGCACGGTGATCCGGGATGGAGGCCAAAAGCAGGAGATCCCTCTCCAGGATGTGACCATGGGGGACCTGGTGTTCCTGTCCACCGGGGATATGGTGCCGGCGGATCTGCGGATCCTGGAATCCCGGGACCTGTTCGTGAGCCAGGCTTCCCTGACTGGGGAAAGCGCGCCCCAGGAAAAAACATCCTGCAGGGTGGAAGCGGCCGGAGAAAAGGCCGTGACGGAACTGTCGGACCTGGCCTTCATGGGGACCAACGTGATCTCCGGCTCTGCCACCGGCCTGGTATTGGGCATCGGGGACCATACCCTTTTCGGGAGCATGGCCAGTTCCATGGCCCAAGAGGCTCCGGAAACCAACTTCACCAAAGGGGTGAACTCCGTATCTTGGGTATTGATCCGCTTCATGATGGCAATGGTGCCCCTGGTGTTCTTCATCAACGGGTTTACCAAAGGGGATTGGATCTCCGCCTTCCTCTTCGCCATTTCTGTGGCGGTGGGGCTCACTCCGGAAATGCTCCCCATGATCGTCACCACCTGTCTGGCCAAAGGGGCCGTTTCTATGTCGGAAAAGAAGACGGTGGTGAAAAGCCTGAACTCCATCCAGAGCTTTGGAGCCATGGATGTGCTCTGTACGGATAAGACCGGTACCCTGACCCAGGATCAAGTGGTGCTGGAATACCACCTGGACCCCAACGGACATTCCAGCCAGCGGGTGCTCCGGTATGCCTACCTGAACAGCTATTTCCAGACCGGCTACAAGAACTTCATGGACCGGGCCATCATCGAAAAGACGGAAGACGAGGAACAGGCCGACCCCCAGCTGGTGGACCTGTCAGAAAATTATCAGAAGGTGGACGAGATCCCCTTCGACTTTGCCCGGCGTCGGCTGTCCGTTGTGGTGACGGACCCCAAAGGCCGTACCCAGATGATCACCAAAGGGGCCGTGGAAGAGATGCTCTCTGTCTGTACCTTTGTAGAACGGAACCATGAACCAGTGCCTTTGACGGACGGACTGCGGAAAACCATCCGGTCCGTGGCCGACCATCTGAATGAAGAAGGCATGCGGGTCATCGCCCTAGCCCGGAAGATCAACCCTTCTCCAGTGGGGACTTTCGGGGTGAAGGACGAGGAGGATATGGTGCTCATGGGGTACCTGGCTTTCCTGGATCCTCCCAAGGAAAGCGCCGGACGGGCCATCCAGGCGCTGAAGGATCACGGGGTCGCCACCAAGGTGCTTACCGGGGACAATGAAAAGACCACCCGGTGCATCTGCCGCCAGGTGGGGCTGCCGGTGGAACACATCCTGTTGGGCAGCGACCTGGAAAAGATGGATGAACAGCAGCTGGCAGGGGAAGTGGAACGGACCACCGTGTTCGCCAAACTTTCCCCGGACCAGAAGGCACGGGTGGTGGAAGCCCTCCAAGCCAAAGGCCATACGGTGGGGTTCATGGGGGACGGCATCAATGACGCTCCGGCTCTCAAGATGGCAGATATCGGGATCTCCGTGGATAGCGCCGTAGATATCGCCAAGGAAAGCGCGGACATCATCCTCCTGGAGAAGAGCCTGATGGTGCTGGAAGAAGGCATTGTGGAAGGCCGGAAGACCTACGCCAACATGATCAAATACATCAAGATGACCGCTTCTTCCAACTTCGGGAATATGTTCTCCGTACTGGCGGCCAGCGCCCTGCTGCCGTTTTTGCCCATGAGCAGTCTCCAGCTGCTGATCCTGAACCTGATGTATGAATTCCCCTGCCTGGCCATTCCCTGGGACAATGTGGATGAAGAGTATCTGAAAGTGCCCCGGAACTGGGATGCCTCCAGCATCGGCAGCTTCATGCTGTGGCTGGGGCCCACCAGCTCGGTGTTCGACTGGATCACCTACCTGGTGCTGTATTTCGTGATCTGCCCTCAGGTGGTTTCCGGGGGAGTCACCTACAGCCACATTGCCCCGGACGCGGTGGCGGCCAGCGGGGCTTTTGCAGGGATGGACGTACGGGATGCCTATGAAGCCCTGTTCCAAGCCGGGTGGTTCGTGGAATCCATGTGGACCCAGACACTGGTGATCCACATGCTCCGGACCCCTAAGATCCCCTTTATCCAGAGCCATGCTTCGGCTATGCTTACGGCCATGACCTGGGGCGGCATCGCCTTCTGCACACTGCTTCCCTTTGCTGGGGAAATGGGACGGGCCCTGGGATTTTTGCCTCTGCCAGGGATGTATTTCGGCTTTCTGGCCCTGGTGGTGCTGGCCTATATGCTCCTGGCCACCAGCATCAAGAAAGCCTATATCCGCCATTATGGGGGTCTGCTGTGACGGCTGCTGCCTGCAGCAGCCCTGTCAGCGGTCAGCTGTCAACGGTCAGCGGCCGATAGAAGGAATCTGCGGCAGCAGATTCTCTCCTTAACGATGAACGATGAACGACTAACGATGAACGACCAACGAAAGGAGGGACGGGCCATGCCGAAATTGATGGATATAGAACCGCTGTTCTGGATCGGGATGGGTGCGGTGGCAGCTGTGATCTGCCTTATGCAGATCGTCTGCTGGAGCCAGGCACCGAAAGCCCAGCGCCATGGATGACCGACGATGGGTAAACGAAAAAACGCCATTGGGAAGGATGGGAACGTTCCTTCTGCAATGGCGTTTTTTGTTGGGGGCTGGGGACCTACAAATAGGAGCATAAAATAGACGATGGTTAACATAAAAAGCAATTTGAAAATATTATACACAAAAATGTGAAATTCCTGTATAATAGTCTGTATTCACAACAAGGGGGAGATTTGTATGAGTCAAAAAGAAATCGCGGATTTTATGGAAAAAAGCCGGATCAATGAACCTGCCACTCCAGAAGAATTCCGGGAAGCGGTCCTGGGGGCTTACAAGGACCGGGCCCGGCAGATTTATTTCATCTGGCGGAAGCTGAAAGAACTGTATCCCGAAGTGGATGCCAACCGGGTCATCCGGGAAGGAAGCTGGGATTTCGGGTATTACCAGGGGCAGCAGATCGCCAAAAAATACGGGGCGGAAAATGTTGGGCCTAAGGAAGCCCTGCTGGGGCAGACTTCCCGGGGCGGCCTGCAGGTATTCCAGCAGGAAATCACTGAACTGGATGATGACAAAGCGGTGAAGATCTTCCATCACTGCCCGCATGTGGAAGCCCTCCAAGAACTGGGCCTCTCCCCGGAAGACATCAAGATGTTCTGCCGGGATATGCTGGGCCACTGCGATTACGCCATCTGCGCGGCTTTCCCCCATGTAGACATCGATTTCCCCACCACCATCGCTGACGGGGAAGGGAAGGGCTGCGCCATGACCATTACCAGAAAGAAGGAAAAATAAGATGGCAGAAAAAAAAGAGAAACTGATCCGCAAACCCACCTTCGGGGAAGCGCTGACGCCCTTATTGGGGATGCTCGTCCTCCTGGGCGTAGGTTATGGGAAATTCGGGCTGCCCATCCAGGCCCTACTGATCGTAGCTGCCTTCGTAGCGGCCTTGATCGCCAAGCGGGTGGGGTACGGCTGGGAAGATATGATCGGCGGCATCACCGATAAGATCCATAGCAGCATGGGGTCCCTGTTCGTCATGGTCTGCGTAGGCGGCATGATTGCCAGCTGGATGGTCTCCGGCACGATCCCTCTGCTGATCTACTACGGCATCCAGATCATCAATCCTCATTATTTATATGTCACTGCCTTTTTCGTCTGTGCCGTGATTTCCACCTTTACCGGGACTTCCTTCGGGTCCGCCGGGACCGCTGGGGTGGCCATCATGGGGATCGCCATCGCCCTGGGCCTGCCGCTGGATATCACCGCCGGGGCCGTCCTGTCCGGTGCGGTATTCGGGGATAAACTGTCTCCCCTGTCCGACACCACCATCCTGGCCCCCATTGCAGCAGGGACCACCCTGTACAGACATATCCGCAGCATGATCTACACCACCGGGGCTGCTTCCATTGCCTGCATCGTGGTGTACACCATCCTGGGCTTCAACACCAATGTGAGCGCCCTGGCCAATCCGGAACAGGTGACCGCCATGCTGTCCAACCTGGAAGCCCTGTACCATTTCAACCCCATGCTGCTGCTGCCGCCGGTACTGGTGTTCTGGGGAGCCTATACCAAAAAGCCCACCATCCCCATGCTGCTCCTGTCTTCCGTCATCGCTCTGGCCATGGGCATGATCTTCCAGGGCTTCACCCTGAAAGTGGCCCTGAACGCCTTCGTGAAAGGCTTCAACGTGTCCATGCTGCCCGCTGTGGCCGGAGGGGTCAAGACCTTGAAAGTCATCAACACCCTGCTGAACCGGGGCGGTCTCATGGGCATGATGGGGACCGTACTGTTGGTGTTCTGCGCCTTCGCCTTTGCTGGCGTCTTCAGTAAGGCCGGCTGCATCGAAGTGATCCTGGAACGGGTGAAGTCCTCCATCAATTCTGTGGGCAACCTGATCGCCGCCACCGTAGGTTCCACCCTGTTCATGAGCATCGTGACCGGGAGCTCCTACCTGGCCATCCTGATCCCTGGGGAAATGTTCCAGGACCTGTATAAGAAATTCAAGCTGGCCCCAGAAACCCTTTCCCGTACCCTGGAAGATGCCGGGACCTGCGCCGTCCCCATCGTCCCTTGGTCCGTGGCCGGGACCTATATGGCTGCCACCCTGGGCGTCCCCACCGTCCAGTACATGCCCTACGCCGTGCTGTGCTACGGCAGCATGATCTTCGCCCTGATCTACGGCTATACCGGGATCTTCCTGATCAAGGCAAAGGATGGGGAAGAGGAGTAAGATTGCGACGATAGCCTATATCATTGCAGGAGTCGTTATGTGAATATGGATTGAAAAATCTGGCAGGTGGGGATGGTATCCTCGCCTGCCGGCTTTTTATGTTGCACTATCCAGGTTTTCTACAAAATAACCTTCTGATGCTTATCCATCCACATAGCAGGGGATGATAAGAAGTCAGACACGGCCCAAATGGCCTTGAGACGTCAGACGTCAGCTTTTGTTCGGCCAAGCAGCAGGTTTCTACGGCTTATGGCAGACAATGTTGGCAGATTGTTTTTAAGAAAATTCATATTTTTCAAAAGAAAAGTAGTAAAATAAAGCTGTCGATGATCATAGCCTGGAAGAAAGGAGCTGGATAACACGTTATAAGGAATCGTGTAGTTTTTGCAGAGACTGTCATGACTGGATTTCTCAAGGATGAAGGAGGATTTTTATGAAACGTATTTTGCGATTTTTTCTGATGGGGATTTGTCTTTTCATGATTTCTTCAACTTGCCAGGCGGCTGTACAGGATAAATATCCGCTTCCGGCTCCTTATGCCCAATTGGAAAAGCAGTACCTGCAGGAATATCCTGAGCTGCAGAAGACCATGGATGACATGGTCCTGACTACAGAGAAACAAATGGCGAAACCCCAGAATGATATCCTTCACAATCGGATCTGTACGGCTCTGGTGTACCAGATGGCCAAGCACGATAAGCTTTCTAAAAAAGAAACCCGGCTGGCCATTGCCGGGGACCTGCTGCATAATATCGCCAAACAGGATAAGGAGTATGTGCTGAGCAATCCCATATTGCTGGAAAGTACGGTAAAGACGACAGCAGATCTTCGGAAAAGAGGATATCTGAAAAAATCCCGTGAATTCATGGAAAAACCGGAAATCTTCCAAAATCCCAAATTGGGAAATAATCGGGGCTTGATCCATCATCTGACAGGAGCTGTCCTGGCCGGGGAACTTTTGCAGAAAGAAGGCTTCAAACCAAAAGACATTGCCCTGCTTCAGGCATGTATCGTTGAACATTCAACGGGGTATTGGTATTTTAGGGATCAGGTGGATAAGATGTTCCCCGATGTACCAGAGGCCTGGAAATATGTCTATCCGGAACCTGAAAACCGCTTGGCTGACTATATCCATGATGCAGATTTGGTATCCCAGTTTGTTCCGGCTTCTGTTGTCCCAGAGGGAAGCAAATGGCGGAACCTGGCGACTAACCGCTGGGGGGCTGATCAATCTGCCAAATCCCAGGCTCATGTAGTCTATTACGTATTTGACCGGCTGTATGGAGAAGCCCGTACTCCCATTGGAAAAGCCATGGCCAAAGAAAAATGGGACGGGATCTCTTCTCAGCTGAAACAGCTGATGGGCCTCAAACCCGATGAAGATCCTGTTCAATTATTTGGGGTCCCGGCTTTTTGGAAGAAATGAATCTAGTAAAATGATCAGGGACTCCGTTTGGATCATAGGAGCCTTGTAACCGGCTCCTCAGTTAGGATCCGGATTCTTATGATTAAATACAAACCAGGGCTGTGGAACAAAGCCGACAAAATAAATCGGCAGGTTCTACAGACCTGGTTTTTGTGTTGTCCTAACTTTTCACAAAATGGACTTTCTGGTCCAGGTTTTCTACAAAATAACCTTCTGACGCTTATCCATCCACATAGCAGGGGATGATAAGAAGTCAGACACGGCCCGAATGGCCTTGAGACGTCAGACGTCAGCTTTTGTTCGGTCAAGCAGCAGGTCGGTGCTGCTCTTATCGCAGACAATCTGACATCTGACTTCTGATAGGCCCGTCAGGGCCGGTCTGATCCCAGGGCATCCAGCACTTTGATGGTCAGGGCAATCCCCTTGAAATATTCATCTATGGAAAGATGCTCATTGGGGGCATGATTGTCCGAATCCGCGTCGCTCCAGCGGACCTGTATGGCTGGCAGGCCCAGGATATTGGTCCACAGGTAATCCGGGGCGGAGGAGGGCCGGCAGGGATAGATCACATAGGATCCATAGATTTCTCGGGTGACTTCTTCGATGGCCGGCAGGAACGGGGTATCCACAGGGGTCTTGGAAGGCTCCAGATATCCCTCTTCCAAGGTGACCGTTACGGTAGGGTCATCCAGTGCAGCGATATAGTCCTTGACTTTTTGGAATATCTCCAGAGGTTTTTGCCCGGGGACCAGGCGGATATCCAACAGGGCTTCTGCCTCGGCAGGGACGACTCCATTGGCACCGCTCCTGATCCAGCAGATGTTGAAGGTAGGCTGCCCCAGGAGACGGGGATAGAAGTCTTTGCCCAGATGCTGAGGCTTTGCATCATACATCTCATCCAAAGCTTCTTCAGAGGCGGGCAATTTTTCCAAAAGATGCTTTTCCGCATCGGACAGGGGGAGGATGCCGTCATAGAAACCGGGAATCAGGACCTTGTCCCCCTGCTTCATCCCATGGAGGATTTCTACCAGCTTCCAAGCTGCAGAGGGAAGAACCGGGGCATAACGGGCATGGACATGGCGGTTCATGGTTTTTACAGAGAGGCGGATGTTGATGTCCCCTTTGGCTCCCAGAGCGATGATGGGACGGTTGCTGGGATCTTTTGGCCCATCACTGAAGAATACCAGATCCGCCTTCAGATCATTTTTGTGTTCCTGGAGAAATTCCGGAAGTCCAGTGCTGCCTTCTTCCTCGCAGCCTTCAAAGACGAAGAGGAGATTGACTGGCAGGGACCTTCCGGTTTCCTGATAATACCGTACGGCTTCCAAGTGGGCCATCAGGGGGGATTTATTGTCCGCACTGCCTCTGGCGAAGACCTTGCCGTCCCGGACCGTCGGTTCAAAGGGATCCGAATGCCAGTTAGCCAGATCACCTGCCGGTTTTACATCATAATGGGCATAGATCAGGACCGTTTTTTTGCAGGGATCTTGTCCCAGCCTTCCGATCAGCAGCGGATAGGGTTCGACAGGTTCCTTTATAACCTGGATTCCCAAAGCTTCCATCCGATCTTTCAACCAGGCGCAGCATTCGGGGATTCCTTCTCCAGTGGCACTGATGCTTTTATGGCGGATCAGCGAAAACCAGTCTTCTAGGAGAAGAGAACGGTTCCGATCCATATAATCCTGTATTTCTGTAAGTGAATTTGCCATTTTTATGCACCCTTCTTTTTGTTACAGGTTTAAAAAGGCCCATAGTGGATCATTTGGGCAATAAAGACGAGGACACTGCCTACAAGAATCCAGAGAAAGAAAATTTTCCACATGAAACGCATCCAACGGTCATAGGGAATATTTGCCACCCCCAGATTTCCCATCAGTGCACTGGACCAAGGTAAAATGTAATTGCAGAAGCCGTCGCCGAAATGGTAAGCAAGGACGGCTGTCTGTCTTGTAATCCCGACCATATCTGCCAGAGGGGCGAAAATCGGCATGACAGCTCCTGCCTGACCGCTGGCAGAAGTGATGGGAATGTTGATCAGCAGATTAGCCCAGTACATGGCTGCGCCTCTGGCCCCCAAGGGAATCCGGGACATGACGAGGGACAGGGAATGGATGATGGTATCCATGACATGGGCGTTGGAAAAGACGAAAGTGATACCTTTGGCAATTCCGATAATCATGGCCGTTGCCAGGAATTCCTTGCAGCCATCCACGAAATAACGGGCGGTTGTGCTGGGGGAGAATCCTGCGATAAATCCGACGATGATGATCATCCAGATAAATACGATGGAGAGATGCTGAGTCTCCCACTTCCAATAAATACAGCCGTACACCAGGATGCTAAGAGAAATCACAAGCGTCAGGAGACAAAGAATTTTTCTTGGAGTTCAGCGGCTCCTGAGAATTTCCTTCCAGGACTGCTTTATCCTGGGCAGTCTGATCCAAATCATACATAGGACTTTGTTCCGGATGGTCTTTGATCCTTTTTGCATAGTGGACGACAAAGAGAGCCGTGAAAAACCAGAAGACAAACAGGGAGATGAACCGGTAGCCGATACCTGAATAGGGAGGAAGACCGGCTATGGTCTGAGCCACAATCGTAGAAGAGGGATTCAAAGTCCCAGTGGAAAAACCGATGGCGCCTCCCAGGATGGGAATGGCAGCTCCTGTCAGAGAATCAAAGCCCATGGCTTTCGCCATCATGACTAGGATGGGTGTGAACGCCATAAAAATGGTAACAGACTGAGTTGTAGAAATCAGAGCACAGATCAGCATCAAAAGAGGGATGAAGATGGCTTCCTGATTGCCGAACTTTTTGACCACAATCCAAATGAGAGAGTGGATAGAGCCTGTCATCAGCAGCACATGGAAACCTCCACCAGCAATCAATGTACTGAAAATCAGCACATTCTGGGATGAAAAACCCTTTACGACCAGCGTGGGAATCTGCCATAAGTGGACATATGTCTTGGCGATGTAGGAGAATTGATCAGGCTGGACGACTTTGACTCCATTGGCTCCCGTAATCCTTGTATACGCACCGGAAGGTATCAGCCAAGTCAGGATTACGGAACAGATCAAGATCAGGAACAGGAGGACGAACGTGTGGGGAATCTTTACAGAACCATCTTTTTTTCTCTCAAAGATTTTCATATTTCCTCCTTTATAGACAGAGAAAAGTGCCAGGATTCAATAGCCGATCTGAGCGGCAAGCATCAGGAGCAGCGTACCTACGATGACCCAGATCCCGAAAAGCCGGATGGCGAAACGGAACCAACGGTCAAAGGGGATATTGGCGGAACCTACGAATCCCATGGTGGCTGCTGCATGGGGAAGGATGAAGTTGCAGAATCCATCCCCGAAGTTAAAGGCAAGGACGGCTGTCTGCCGGCTGATTCCAACCAGATCGGCGACGGGGATCATGATGGGCATGGTGGTGGCCGCCTGGCCTGAACCGCTGGTGATGAAGAAATTGATGATGACATGGATGTAGAACATGACTGGGGCCTGGAAAGCCTTCGGCACATAGTTCAGGATCTGAGCCAGGTTGAAGACGATAGTATCGATGATCATCCCCTTGTTGATGATCAGGGTGATCCCATAAGCAAAGCCGATCATCATAGCCGTCCCCGCCATCCCTTTGGTGCCTTTGATAAAGGTCTTGCACATATGGTTGGAATCCATGCGGCAGGCGATACCGGTGAAGATCCCCATATAGATGAACATGGTGCCGCAGGTCTGGAGATCCAGCTTCCCTTTCACTCCCAGATAAATCATAGTCAGGATGCAAAGTGAGATGGTGATCAGCCCAGGGATATTTTTCTTTTGAAAGGTGGGGATATGATCCAGGTTCAGATCATCCAGGCCAAGGTCGATGCCATAAACATAGCTTTTGGAGGGATCTTTCTTGATGGAAAGGGCATAATGGACCACGTACAAGATGGTGACGATCAGGAACGGGATCATACAGAAAAGACGGTACCCCAACCCGGAAAAAATCGGAAGTTCCGCAATGGTCTGGGCCGTACCAGTATTGGACAGGTTCATGGCTCCGCAAGAAAAGCCTACGGCGCCTCCCAGCATGATCATGGAAACACCTACGATGGCGTCAAAGCCCAGGGCCTTTGCAATCACCAGGCCGACGGCAGAGAAAGGAATCCAGGAGTTGAACCCGGCAGGGACACAGATGATGGCGAACATGACCATAATCCCGGCAACCACCACCCATTCTTTTCCTCTGACTTTTTGGCTGATGGAACCGGCGGCTCCCTGTAGGACCTGGGAATCCAGGACAATCCCCAGACCACCTCCGGCACACATGAGGGCAAAGATGATCTTGCTGGCTTTGACCATGCCCGGATAGATGAAGTTAAAGATGGTCAGTGGGTTGACCGGGTGCTGGGCAACATAATGGAAAGTGCTGGGATCGACCACGGTCTTCCCTGCAACTTTGATCCGGGTATAACTGCCGGCAGGAATCAGGTAGGTTAAGATACAGGCTAGCACCATGGCTCCGATGATGATCAGGAGAGAGTGCGGGATACGGATTTTTTTTATTGCTTCCATATGATCCTCCTTGTTTGACGTAGAACTCCATGTCGGCGGCTGCAAATTCTACAGTTTCATAACTGATATTCCTGATAGGGATTGCAGCAGGGATTTCCGAAACAGATATAGATTTGATCGGTAGAAAGATCGATGATGATGGAATAGACCGTTGAATGGCCCACATCGTCTGCATGACGGCAGATGGATTCCGGATATCCCTCATGATTCTTCAGGATTTCCATGATGGCGTCGGTATCCAGCTCATCCCGTTTCTCTGCCAAGAGCTTTTTCAGCTGCTTTCCCCGGTCGATGGCCGGGTCGAAGGCTCGATTGCGGGTCGGATCCACGGTGAAGCGGTTCCCAGTCCCGATCATGCCCTGGGTGGGGAGGACTTCGTCTTCGCCTCCCGGATAACATTCAAAGTCCAGCGCTTTCCCTTCCCGGCTGGCCAGCAGCATGTTGGTGGATACGGTCCGGAACCGATTCCTCTGGATGGCGCAGGCTTCTTCAAAGGAGGATGCTTCCCAGACTCTTTTCCGGATGACCGTACCCGGTACGGCAACACCTGCATGATCCATATGGGAGCGGAGCGCTGAATTCACCAGGGCGACTCCTTTGGAATTATACCCATCTCGGATCAATTGGCCTGCTTCGGCCACCCCCAGGGCCCGGAATCCGTCAGGACGGACGATGTGCAGGATCACCAGATGACGGCTGACACCTCTTCCCAGATCGCAGTTCTTGAATATGAATTTTTTCTTTCTTTCCGGGTCCATGAATACGCCGGTGGTACATTCATGCTGCCAGTCGAACTGGGAAATCTCGTAACGGGCATTGACCGCCATGATCTCCCTTACATCCTTTCCGGCGCCGGCAGCGATCCCTTTCAGTTCTTCCATGATTTCCGGCGAGAAGGCTTCAGTGGCCTGATTAAACTTTTCTGCGAAGGTCAGGACCTGGTCCCAGGTGAACTTTTTGGCAAATTTTTCCTGATAATAGCAGATGGCCGTTTCGATTTCCGGTTTCGCCTGCTGGCCGTACTGGACTCCCCGTTCAAAAGGGGTGGCCGCATCCATGTAAATGGTCTTGAACATGCCGAAATCCTCCCTCATGATTTTTCATCTAGCTTACAATACAAAAGAATCATTGCGCGACATTTATCACTATTGTCAGTTTTATTATAGGAATATCCTTTGGAGAAAGATACTATATTCTAGTTAGAAAAATCATAACCGATGGTTATAATAAGAGGAAGGGAGGGGGTACCATGAATACAGATTACATCCGCTACATGAAGATGATCGCCCAGGAAGGCAATGTCAGCCGGGCCGCGGCAGCCCTGTTCATCTCTCAGCCGGCTTTGCTGAAGGCGCTCAACAAAATGGAGGCCAGACTGAAAATCAAACTGTTCACCAGAGAGAAACGGCGCATGATCCTTACCGAAGCAGGAAAAGTGTTCCTGGCAGATGGAGAGAAGATCCTGGCGTTGGAAGACATCCTGCTGAAGAATATGGAGGCCATGTCGGAGGCAAAGAAAGAGACCGTTACGCTGGGGATTCCCGGGGAAAGAGGGGCCAATGTACTGCCGCTCCTGCTCCCTCTGTTCCACAGCGCCTGTCCGGATCATCGGCTGAAAACGGTGGAAGGCTACAGTGAGATGCTGGAAAATTATTTGCTGGATGGCACCATCGACCTGGCTCTCTATACCCTTCCGGTGAACACGGAGTCCCTGGCATGGGAGAAACTGGCGGATGATTACGTGGTAATCGGAGCCTCCAAGCACTCTTCGTTTGCCCGTAAATTCGATCTGTCACAAAATTCCCTGTATTCCCCCTATTATATTTCGCCCCAGATGCTGAAGGGGACCGAATTCAATTTGGTGAAAGAAGGCCGGGGCACCCGGCGGATCGCAGAACAGATCTTCGCGGTGGCTAAGATCCATCCAGCTGTGTACCAGGAATACGACCGCCACCAGACCCTGGTCCGGATCTGTTCCATAACCGATCAGCTCTGCATTACCCCCTGCCACACTCCTCTGCAGCTGGGAATCGCAGACGATATGTGCTTTTTCACGACAGAAAGGGAACTGGTCAACCGCCAGGTCATCATCGCCTGGCTGAAGGATCGGAAACTATCCAAAGAAGAGAAGAAGCTGATCGGATTGGCCAAAGCGGTGGCACAGAAGGTGGGACAGGACGATCCCTGCAGTTTTCACGTGGTGGATGCGATCCTCCGGTGAAAAGAGCAGCTTCCCTGACTGCCGGTTTTTGAGATTCCCCCAGGTTTCAGCATCGGAGCCTGAGAGATTTTTTTGATAGATGGACACAATGGTTCTTTTTTATTATAGGCCTATCGAATCTTTACAATAATTAAGAAAATTATGAATCATATCGAAAAATTATAAAGAGTGGTATAATAAAAATTATCTTATTCTATTGGGGAGGTTTTTGTTATGGGGAAAAAGAAAGATGGGGTCAATTTCAATCCCTATCTGGTTTTGCTGGTGATTGTCCTTCTGTGCACCATTGTCTCTTATTTTGTGGCACCGGGGGCCTATGACCGGGAGAAGATCAATGGCCTGAGCGTGGTCATCGCGGACAGCTATCATCCGGTCCCGAGGACGCCTGTTTCCTTCCTGGAAATGTACCGTTCCATTCCTAAAGGGCTGGAAGGCGCCGCCACCATGATGTTCGTGGTCATGATCATTGGGGGCGTCGTCGAGGTGTACAACCGGACGGGAGCCATCGGAGCGGGCATCAAATCGCTGCTGCTGCTGTCCCACAAGATTTCCAGCCAGTGGATCCTGGCTGTGGTCATGGGAGTCTTCTGTGTCATCGGCGGTATCCTGGGCTGGTCGGAACAAATCATCCCCTTTGTACCGATCATCATTTCCCTGTCGCTGGCTCTGGGCTATGATTCCCTGGTGGGGATGGCCATTTCAGGGTATGCCTGCCTGGTTTCTTTCGCCGTGGGACCGTTCAATGTGTATACTGTGGGAACGGCCGATGTCATTGCCAAACTACCTATGTTTTCCGGGTGGGAATTGCGGCTGGCCGTCCTGGTAATCATCACGGCCCTCAGCATGTTCTGGGTCCTGCGCTATGCAGCCAAAATCAAGAAAGATCCGTCCCAATCTCTGATGAAAGATATCGACCAGAGCGGCTTACAGATCTCCATCCCGGACGATGTCCATATGGACGGGACCAAGACCCTCTCTCTGCTGATCATGGCAGCCTGCTTTGCGTTCACTATCTTCGGCCTCTTGACCTACAAATGGTCCTTCAATGAAATGGGGGCGATCTTCCTGATCGGTGCCACTGCCGTTGGCATCATCAACCGGATGAGTGCAACGGATATGACCAATGCCATGGTCAAGGGAGCACAGGATGCTTTCCCCGGTGCACTGATCATTGGCCTGGCCCGTTCCATCCAGGTGGTCATGGCGGACGGGGGCCTGGTGGATCCCCTTGTCCATGGTTTGTCCAGCCTGATGGGAACGGCCTCCACGTACAGTTCAGCGGTGGGGATGTTCATCGTCAATCTGTTCATCAATGCCCTGATCCCTTCTGGGAGCGGGCAGGCAATGGCCGTGATGCCCATCATGATCCCGCTGGCGGACATGCTCCATATCACCCGGCAGACGGCTGTGCTGGCGTTCCAGTTCGGCGATGGGATTTCTAACACGTTCTGGTTCACCAATGGTACCCTGCTGATTTACTGCGGCCTGGCCAAAGTGCCCCTGAAGATCTGGTACAAGTTCATCATCCCTCTGCAAGTCGTATTTTTCCTGCTGCAATTGGTGTTCCTCTATATTGCAGTGACCATGAATTATGGTCCGTTTTAAGAAAGGTGGATAAATGATGCATGAATTGCTTTCCTGCGATACCCTGGCTGTAGCTGCCGACAGCAGTGCCTGCCGCAGCCATATGATGGCAAAGAACAGTGACCGTCCCATAGGAGAAGCCCAGCCTCTGCAGTGGTTCCCTCCGGCTGACCACGCAGCCGGCGAAATGCTGGCGATCACAGGGATGGAGATCCCGCAAGTCAGCCATACCTATGGGGTCCTGGGATCGAAACCCTATTGGATGTATGGATTCGAAATGGGGGTCAATGACCAGGGCGTGGTGATCGGCAACGAGGCAGAAAATTCCCGGGATAAGGACTGCGAAAAGGCAGAAGGGATCCTGGGGATGGATCTGCTCCGG
The DNA here is from genome assembly GCF_052216985.1 of Acidaminococcus nyctereutis. Taxonomy (NCBI): domain Bacteria; kingdom Bacillati; phylum Bacillota; class Negativicutes; order Acidaminococcales; family Acidaminococcaceae; genus Acidaminococcus; species Acidaminococcus nyctereutis. Next base: position 42,214 of record NZ_JBQOUY010000006.1, on the reverse strand, counting down.
CTGGGACTGGAGAGAGGAGCGACTGCCCGGGAAGCCCTGGATGTAATCGTGGCTCTGCTGGAAGAATATGGCCAGCTGAGGAATGCCAGTGTCCTGTACCAGTCCCATTATGAAAACTCCTACATCATCATGGACCCCCAGGAAATCTGGGTGCTGGAAACGGCCGGCCGGCGGTATGCCGCCAAACGGGTACCGACGGGGGTCTTCAATATCGGGAACTGCTATACCCTGGAAAAGGATCTGGAACTGGCGTCTCCCGACCTGGAGGCCCATGCACGGGAAAACGGGTGGCTGCTGCCGGATGAACCTTTCAATTTCTCCAAAGCTTATATGAAGGATTTTGCAGCACAGACCCTGGCTATCCCTCGGTGGCGGCGGGTCAGACAGCTGTCTCAGGAAAAGAAGCTCCATGATTTGGACAGCCTGAAGGCAATCTTCCGGGACCATTACGAAGATGACCCGGTGCTGCAGCCTCGTTACGGCGCTTCCACCGGCTATCTGCCCACCGTCTGCCGTCATGCCCTCCAATGGGATATGAGCCAGACCGCTTCTTCCATGATTGCTTGGTACCAGGATGGCATTGGTACCGTGGTGAGAGAAGCCTATTCCCAGCCTTGTTGTTCTCTCTATCTCCCGGCTTATCCGGGGGTTCCCCTGCCTGCGGAAATGGCTTTTGCGGAAGGGACTTTTTCAGAAGACTCCCTGTGGTGGCAGATGGACCAGCTGGCCAAGATCATCGGGATCGATTATGACCGCTTTGCGCCCAGGGTCCAGGAGAAGGTAAAGGAAATCGAAGCGGAAATCGAAGCGATGGCTTCTGCTGCTGAAAAGCAGGCTGCCGGGGCAGAGGACGCAGAGAAGGAACGGATCCTATCCAAGGTGATGGCAGAATGCTCCGCCAAGGCAGGTCGTTTCGCCCGGGAGGAATACGGGCGGATCAAGGAAGAGCTGCAGGCTATCGGCGTCAGAGAACTGTGCGGCCCTCGGGCAGATTTCCTGAAAAAGTATGCAGAAGTGACAAAGATGGACATCCTGTAAGGATGGGGGCAGAATAAGCCGCCAATGTTTTATATAGACGGATAGAGTGAATCATTTCTATCCGTCCTTTTTATTTGTAAAAGTATCCTTTGTTTCAGCGAGAGGACTCTTTCGTTTCCAATCTGCTGCAACAGGCATTCACCTGTAAGGAATCAGAAAAAATACCGTTGGAAATAAAAAGAATATTTAATTAACATTAAATCATAGATAATTTCTTATTCTGAAAGCCGAATGGAATTGGAAAGAGGGAGTTTAGATGACGAAGAAAGAATTGATCCAGGCCGTTTTAAAGGGAGAAAAGACAGATCATATCCCCTATTCGATGTGGAGCCATGTGCCGGGAGTGGATCGGGATCCGGAAGCCATTGCAGAAGAAACGTATCGTTTTTACAAAGAATACGATGTAGATATCATCAAAACCATGAACAATGGCATGTACAGCATTGAGGATTATGGCTGTGAGATCGACTATTCCGAAGTCCTTTCCGGCGGGGTAGCCAAGATCGTCACCACGCCTGTACACAGTGGGGAGGACTGGCTGAAGATCCGGGAAGTCTCCATTGAAGAAGGGGCCTTGAAACGGGAACAGACTTATTTGGCCCTGCTGCTGGAAAAACTGCAGGGGGAGGAAGTCCCTGTGGTCTTCACGGCGTTCAGCCCGATCACTACGGCCAATAAACTGTGCGGCAACAAAGTACAGGAATACATAAAAAATGGGTACGGGAAAGAAGTCCATCAGGCGCTGAAAGCCATCACTGCGACTACCTGCAAATTGGTCCAGAGAGTCATCGAGATGGGGGCTGATGGGATTTTCTTTGCCACCCAATTGTCTTCCTATGCAAAGAGCGATGAGGGATTCTATGAAGAATATGGGGCTCCCTATGACAAAGCGGTCCTGGAGGCTTCCCCGGGATGGTGCAATGTGCTCCACGCCCATGGGGATGAGATCATGTTCGACTTGTTAAAGGATTACCCGGTCCAAATCTTCAATTACCATGCTTGGCAGAGCCTTCCGTCCATGGGAGAAGCCCAGGTTTGTACTGGCAAGACCCTGATGTGTGGGATCGAACGGATGGACATCACGAACCACAGAAAGAACGAGATCCGCAACGAAATCTATGAATCCATCAAACAGACGGGCGGCCGGCATCTGATCCTGGCACCTGGCTGCGTCATCCGGTATCCGCTGGATAAAGAGATGCTGGCTTATGTGAAAAAAGTAAAGGTAGAAATCGAACAGGCCCTGCTGGTATAATAAATAAAACAGCAGGGAGGGATCATTGTGGAAGTAAAAGCATTTATCAAGAAAAGGATTGATAAGCTTAGGAAGACAATGATCTCTCGAGGGATGGGAGCCGTTATCCTGGAAAAGCCAGAGAATATCATGTATTTTACGGGTTTCAATCCAGTGCTGAATTCCATGCCCGTCTTTTTCATCATGGAACAGGATGGTGAACCGATCCTTTTGGTCCACTGTCTCCGGATGAACCATGCACGGGAAGAAAGCTGCATCGATCGGATCGAGACTTATGGCATGTGGGGGGATGTCCCTTCTTTGGCCAAGGAACCGGAGAAAGCCATCCATCTGCTGCTGGGAAAATGCCAAGGGATTTTAGGGCTGGAGACGGATTATATCTCCTTTACCCGATATAAAAATATCTTGCAGAAGATCAAGCCGGAGGGGATCCAAGCCATTTCCTCCATCCTCGACCATCATAAATTGATCAAAGATCCCTATGAAATCAGCAGGATCCGCAGATCGTCTGAGTTGGTAGATTTAGGTGTAAAAACAGCGATTGAATATCTCAGTCAGGGGTATTCAGAAGCAGAAGCCAGTACTGAGGGCCAATATGCCATGCGGAAACTGTGGCACAAAAAATTCCGGGACAGCGAAGTCTGCGGCTATGGGACCAGCGAAGGCGGGATGATCGACAGCCTCCATGTGTGGTGCCTGTCAGAAGGCCATATTGCTTATGGCTGTGACTGTCCCAGACATTATTACCCCAAAGAAGGCGATTTGACGCTTCCCATGGCCTGGGCCAAGACGGATGGCTACCATGCAGAAAACGAGCGGACCATCATCATCGGGCATTTGGATGGATTCAAACAGCATGCCTATGACAGTATGCTGCGGGCGCGGGAAGCGGTTTTCCAAATTTTGAAGCCAGGGACCCTGTTCAAAGACCTGTATTTTGCAGCGGCCAAAGTGTACAGTGAGGCGGGCTTTGAAAAAATCCTCCCTGGCCGTGTGGGTCATGGGGTAGGGTGTTCAGCCCACGAGTTCCCCTCGTTGGATCCTCAAAATATAATTCCCCTGGCTCCGGGAATGGTCATCACGGTGGAGCCAGGGCTGATGGATAAAGCATGGGGCGGCGTCCGCCATTCCGATACGGTCCTTATTACGGAAGACGGGTATGAAAGACTGACACAGTTCGAAGCGGGGAAAATCATCCTTTCTCGACATCGGTGAGGTAATCATGGAGATTTTCTCGGACAATCTGGATAAATGCTTTCAATATAGGATTATTGGCTCCTTCTGAAGGAAAGTTGATGGCCAGGGTCTTACCGATATGGCCGGGAAGCGGATAGATGATATGCTCTTTGGAAAAAGGATAATGGCAGCAGGCCGCCAGTGTCTTCGGACACAGCATAAAGCCCATTTCTGCATAACATAGGGACAGCATGGTCCCCACATCCCGGACCTCCATTTCCTGGACGGGAGTGATCCCGAGCTTTTTCATATAGTCCCGCCCGATTTCCCCCACTAAGGTATTTTGGGACATGGTGATGTAGGGACAATGGGAAAGGATATCTCGGATATATTGCTCATTGTAAAAACGGAATTGATTGGAATTGCGGCTGGGGAAACTTTTGCTGAGTACAGAAGGATGGACAACGAGTATAAAGGGATCATCATAGAGCGGGAGGCTGGTGATCCCTTTTTGTGTTTCCGGGATATAGCCGATGGTGACATCCAAATGCTTCTTGAGCAACAAATCCTCGATTTCCGGCGTATTCCCTTCGAACATCTGAAACTGGACAAGAGGGTATTTTTGCTGGAAGTCTCGGATAATTTGAGGCATCATGAATTGAGCCCGTGAATACGTACAGCCAAGTTTCAGTGAACCGCTTTGGGATGTCTTGAATTTGGCAATATCCATCTCCATTTTTTTCTTCTGGTTCAGCAGGATTTCCGCATGGGTCTTCAACAAAAGCACTGCCGGTGTGATTTCCAGGGGCGGTCCATAATTAAATAGTTTTACACCCAGACTGTGTTCCATCTTTTTGATATGTCCGCTCAAAGTCTGCTGGGTCACATGGAGCTTTTTCGCCGTATTATTGAAATTTAGTTCTTCTGACAGCAGAAGAAAATATTGGAGATTCAGAAAGCTGATCAAGGTTTTTCCTCCTTCTTGGTTTTATTTATTATAGCATATTGCTTGTTTTATCATAATATCATCGTGGATTTGCCTTTTTTGGCAGATTTTTTTACAAAGTCTTTAACAGGTATAAGCCTGTAGAAAGATAAGAGAAATACATGTTGGAACTTTAAAACAAAAATATGTAAAATTTATGTGAAGTTGAAAATGAAACAATCCAAACCATTAAAAACAGTTTTTGTTAAATGCTCTTTTTACGGATCAAACTTTAACAATGAGCATCTGAAATAGAGGGGGATATCATGAATCAGTTCTTAAAAAAAGCTCAGGAACTTGAACCTTTATTGATTGCTTTTAGAAGAAAAATCCATACTCATCCGGAAATAGGATTTGAATTGAGTCATACGAAAAGTGCAATTGAAAAGGAACTGGATCAAGCCGGGATCCATTGGGAAGAATTTGCAGGGAGCCTGATCGCTGTGATTGAGAATGGTCCTGGCAAGACTTACATGATAAGGGCTGAGATGGATGCCTTGCCGATGGACGAAGAAAGTGGTCTTCCTTTCTCTTCGAAAATCCCTGGCAAAGCACACTGCTGTGGTCACGATCTCAATGCATCCATGCTCTTGGGAGCTTTGATACTGCTGAAACAAAGCTGTGTGCAGGGCCGTATCATTGGCCTTTTCCAGGCTGCAGAAGAAACAGGGCAGGGGGCCAAGAGACTTGTGGACGAAGGCTTCCTGGAAAAATATGGAATCGATACGGGGATGCGGATGCATGTCAACGCAAAAGCCCCTTTGGGACGTCTCGGGTATGGGAAAGGCAAGATGTTTGCTTCCAATACTTCTTTTGATGTAGTCATCCACGGAAAAGGGTCTCATGGGGCAAGACCATTCGAGGGAAAAGATCCTGTCAACATGGCTGTTCAGCTGTATAACCTCTTAAACAGTGTCACGGCACGCGAAACCAATGTGTTTGACCATAATATTTTTTCTATCGTTTCATTGCTGACAGGGGATTCCTATAATGTAATTCCTGATACGGTGACTATGAAATGCAGCCTGAGGACTTATGATGAAAAAAATCGGATCTATCTGGAAAAACGCTATCAGGAAGTGATTGCGGGTATGGCCAAGGCTTTCAATGCCCAGATTGATTACAATGTTATCAATACGATTCCTTCACTGTCTACCACCCCTGATTTCGTTGATAAAATGCTGAAAGAGGCCCAAGATATTATCCCTGAGAATCAGATTGCACCTGCGCCCGAAATCAAGTATGGCTCGGAAGATTTTGCATTTATCGCTTCCCAAATGAAACAAGTTGCTAGCATGTCCATTGGAGCCGGTATTTCTCCTGAAGAAGGGTATCGTTACGGACAGCACAATGCCAAAGTGATTTTCAATGAAAAGTGTATCGCTCTCGGAAGTGCCTTGCAGGCATGGTGGGCTTTTCAGTACTGTGGGGGAGAAATCCAGTGGAATCAGGAGGTAAAAAAACATCATGAGTGAAGATAAAAAAACGAAAGTACGCTTTCCTAATGTATATGCACTGCTCTTTTTATTATGTGTCTTTGCCATGTTGTTGACGTGGATTGTTCCGGCAGGGACCTTTAAACGAGTGGCTGTCGGAAATATCAGCAGAGTTATCGCCGGCAGTTTTCACTACATCGACGGGAATCCTCAGACACCATGGGACATGTTCCAGGCAATTTTTCAAGGCTATGTGAAAGCTGGAGCGACCATTTTTATGATTTTCTTTGTAGGAGCCGCTATCCATATGCTGGAAGAAACAAAGTCGCTATCCACTGCTTTTACAGTAATGGCTCGGAAACTGCGTGGAAAAGAAGCTCTTACGATAGCACTGATTTTCTTTGCCTTGGGCTTGGGAAATACGGCAGGTGTATTTGGCAACATTGGACTTGCGATCATCCCCATTGGCATGTACTTGACTAGAGCCTTGGGAGGCGATGATTTCCTGGGCTTCATGCTGATTTATTTTGCCATGCAGTCGGGATTTGCTGTTGGATTTGCCAATCCAAATGTGTTGGGAGTGGCCCAGACCTTTGCAGAAGTACCGATTTTTTCCGGTACAGGTGTGCGTGCAGTTTGTGCAATCACGAACATCATCTTTTTGTATTTGATTACGCTGCATTACTATAAGACCATCAAGAAAGATCCTACCAAGAGCCTGAACTATGAACCCGGTGTGGATCCCAATCAAATAGTCGGAAACGTAGAAACCGAAGATGGAGAGCATATTAATCCAGACTCCATAAAGATTTCCAGAAGACAGCTGTTGATTGTGGGGACTTTTCTGATCGGGGTTGTAATATGTGTATTCTGTACTATTAAATTCAGCTGGAAATCTTCGAAAATTGCATCTTTCTTCTTATTTCTTTCAATCCTTACAGGCATAATGTCAGGATTTGATATGAATGAAATTGCAAAGAAAATCATTAAGGGCTGCGGTCCCATGGTCAATGCATCTTTTGTGGTAGGGATTGCCAGCGCTGTGTCCCTGATCTTGAAGAATGGTAAAATCTTGGATACGATCGTCAACTGGCTCAGTATGCCTTTAGGAAGTTTAGGCGCTGTTGCAGGGGCAGGATTTATGGTTTATGTCAATGCTCTCATCAATATCCTGATTCCCTCTGGATCGGGACAAGCGGCAGTCGTCATGCCACTAATGACACCCATCGGGGACATCATCGGGATCACTCGCCAGGTTTCTGTCCAAGCTTTCCAATTCGGTGATGGCTTGACGAATCTGATTACGCCTTTAAATGGAACGCTGATGGGAGGACTTGCAATGGTCCATGTCCAATTCCCACGATATTTCAAATATGCCATTAAAGTGATAGGGACACAGGTCATTATTGCGTCCATCATTACCATGTACCTCCAGTATATTGGCTGGACTGGGTTGTAATGAAAAAGCAGATGTTCCTGTCACTGTTTCAGAAGTTGTCTGTGTCCTTCTTTTAAAAAGGAGGCACAGACAATTTTTATGTGAAAATTGTCCGGTAACGTTATAGTAAGATTCGTTAAAAAAACCCTATTAACAGGTATAAACCTGTTAATAGGGAGAAAAATATCCGTTGGAAGTCTCGCTGGAATTTAAGTAAACTGAATGTGAAATCAGAAAATAATACGATTTTAGACGCTTGAGCGGGAGGGAGTCCGATGGAACAAAAAGTCTATGACACTTATGTTGCCATCCTGAAAAATGAATTAAAGGTCGCTCTGGGCTGTACAGAACCCATTGCCATCGCTTATGTGGGAGCGAAGGTACGGGAAGTCCTGGGCAAGATGCCGGAGCATATCGATGTATACTGCAGCGGGAATATCGTGAAAAATGTCAAAGCCGTGGTGGTCCCCAATTCAGATGGACAGCGGGGCATCGACGTGGCTGCTGCTTTAGGGGTCATCGGCGGGGATGCATCTCTGGAACTGGCGGTATTGGAATCCGTCAAACCGGAAGATATCCAGCTCTGCAAGAAATTGTTACAGGAAAACTTCGTGGATACCCATCTGGTGGAAGATGTGGCCAATCTGTACGTTGCCATCAAAGCCACGGCAGGCGATGGATCTGCAGAGGTGGAAGTCAAAGAGTACCATTCGAACATCACGAAGATCGTGAAAAATGGAGAGGTGATCTTTGCCAAAGAGGAAGAAAATCAGCAACCGGATCCCGGCGAACCGGATAAGACGCTGCTGAATGTAAAGGATATCCTGGAATTTGCCGATACTGTGCAGATCGACGATGTGAAAGAACTCCTGGACCGGCAGATCCAATACAATATGGCCATAGCCCAGGAAGGGCTGGAGCATCCCTATGGAGCAGAAATTGGCCGGACGCTGATGGAAGATTTCGATCACAGCAATGTAAAGCTCCAAGCCAAGGCATTTGCAGCAGCCGGCTCTGATGCCCGGATGAGCGGCTGTCCGCTGCCTGTGGTCATCAATTCCGGGAGCGGGAACCAGGGGATCACCGCCTCCCTCCCCGTGATTGTATACGGTCGTTATTACCATTTGCCCCAGGAAAAGATCTACCGGGCTCTCTGTGTCAGCAACCTGATCTCCATCCATCAGAAACGGTTCATCGGAAGCCTGTCCGCCTATTGCGGTGCCACCAGTGCAGGCTGCGGCAGCGGCGCCGGCATCGCCTATCTCCTTGGCATGTCCTACGAAGAAATCTGTGATGTGATCACCAACAGCATCGCTACCATCGGCGGGATGGTCTGTGATGGAGCCAAATCTTCCTGTGCAGCCAAAATCGCGGCTTCTGTGGAGGCAGCTTTGGTGGCCGTCCACATGGCCAAGAAGCACAGAGCCTTTAAAGATGGGGAAGGCCTGGTCAAGGGAAACGTCGAAGAAACCATTGCCACCATCGGGGACATGGGCCGGGTCGGCATGAAAGCCACTGATGTAGAAATCCTGAACCTGATGCTGGACAAAAAGAAAGTATAGCAGCTGCAGAAAATAAAGGGGGAGTAAAAATGTTTGGAATGAAACCGATTACGGGGGCGATGATCGATTCCTTATTGTGGTCAGCCTCTTTGCTGGGGATTTTGCTGTTGTTTGCGACCTTTATCCGGGTACGCTTCCAATTCTTGAAAAAGTACTATATTTCAGCTTCACTGATTGCCGGTCTCATCGGCCTCATCCTGGGGCCGGAAGTCCTGGGAGTCATCCCTAAAGAGGTCATCAGCTCCTGGGGAGCTCTCAGCGGACGGCTGATCATCGTGGTATTGGCTCCTATGCTGATCACAGGGGGCTTCCCCCAATTAGGGAAACTGGGACGGGTCACGGCCTCTCAATCAGTCTGGTCCTGGCTGGCCACTTCCGCCCAATATGCAGTTCCCTGCCTGATGAGTGCCCTGCTCTTCACGCCGCTCATGGGGGTGAATCCTCTGTTTGCTTCTATCCTGGAAGAAGGCTGGGCCGGAGGCCATGGTACGGCTGGCGGCATGAAGATGGTGTTCGAATCCCTGCAGTATATGGACGGGTCCTCTTTGGGCATTACTTCTGCTACCGTCGGTCTGCTGTACGGGGTCATCGGTGGGACCATTGCCATCAACTATGCAGCCCGGAAAGGGTACATCCATAATGTCACCACCCATGATGAAAAAGTGGATGAACTGCTGGGCCATGAGCACAGTGAAGTCGGCTCCAACATCACCATCAGCCGGAACGTCATCGATATCTTTGCTTTCCATGCCGGACTGGTGGGCGGGGCTATCGTCATCGGCTATCTGCTGATGCGGGCCATGAAACTGTTCTTCAATTTCAATCTGTACTGGTTCATCGCCGCCATGCTGGGCGGACTGGTGGTACAGGCCCTGATCATCAAGACGAAATACAACAAATGCATCGACCGTCCTACCATGAGCCGGATCCAGGGACTGGCTCTGGAATTCCTGGTAGCCGGAGCTATCGCTTCCGTCAAGATTACCGTCATCGTGAAATATGCCCTGCCGCTGATCATCCAGCAGGGGGCCTTCATGATCATCATGCCGGCTCTGCTGTTCTTCTTCGGACCTCGTCTGTTCAAGACTAACTGGTTCGAAAATACCATCGTGGTATTCGGCACGGCCTGCGGCGTAGTGGCAACCGGTTTCCTGCTGCTACGTCTGGTGGATCCGGAATTGAAGACGGAATCCGCTGAAGCCTTTGCCGCCAGCCGGCCTTTCTGTTCTCCCTTCATTGCTGGCGGTATCCTGACCAGTATGATGCCGAACCTGATCGCCCAGTATGGCAACCTGACTGTGGGCCTTGCCTGGACCGCAGCCTTCGTGGGAATCGTCCTGATTGCCCGGGCGGCAGGACTGCTGAAGTTTACCAAACAAGCTGCTTGATGGAGCATTGAAAAACAAGTTGGACAAGAAGAGGTGTGAGCCATGGGATTCACACCTCTTTTCAGCCATGGGAGGGATGGATCATGGATTTTACGATTTTAGGTATGGGGAAGACCGGCCATGCAGCAGCCTGTTACTTGCTGCAGCAGGGCCATAAGGTCACTGTTTGGGACCGGAATCCGGATAAGATTGCAGCGCTGCAGGAAAATGGAATCTCTATTTATGGGCAGATCGTTGGAGAATTCCGTCCTGGAGCCTGCCAGGATATCGGAGAAGCCATCAGAGGGAGCCGTTATCTCCTGGTGTTCACCACGGCAATCGGACATCGGCCCATTGCGGAAGCGGTAAAGGGAAAACTGCAGCGAGGACAGCGGATCCTGATCTTCAACGGGAATTGGGGTGCCGTAGAATTTGCGGAATGTCTGGGAGGAGAACTTGCTGAAAAAAAGATCATCCTGGGAGAGACGGGGGCACAGATCTTTGCTGCTTCTCTCAAAACGACGGGGCAGAGCTATTTGAAATCCTTGAAGAAAGCCGTCGATTTCAGTACCTACCCGGCTTCCTGTGCAGAAGCAGTCAGCACCGAACTGTCTACAGTATTTCCCCAGCTGCACCCAGTGGGCAATGTGCTGGAAACCTCTTTGAATATGTCGAACCCGGTGGCCCACTGTCCTTTGGACCTGTTCAATCTGGCAGATATCGACGCCGGGGTGGAAAAATTGATGTTTGCTTCAGAATATACCTCTCCCAGGGGAGTTGCCTACACGGAACAGGTGGATCGGGAACGTCTTGCCGTACTGCAAAGGATCGGCGTCAAAGGCCAGAGCCTGCTGCAGCTGTTCAATAAATCCTGGCAGAGCGCTTATACGGATCTCTACACCGCGTTCAAGAAAATCAAAAGCTATCAGACGGCCAAATCACCCACCGATTTTGCGTCCCGCCATTTTACAGAAGATATCCCCTTCGGCATCCTGCCGATCCAGAAACTGGCCCAAAGACATGGGGTAGAAACGCCCTATATCGATGCCATGCTGAACCTGTATCAGCTGGTACTGGGAGATGGATTCGGCCGGGGAGAACCGGATCTGGCTGGGGTGGATTTGAAAAAGTATATGGAATAGGAAAAAGGGCTGTGGAATAAAGCCGACAAGGTCGGCCTGAAATCTCATAGCATGAGCTTTTTCCATAAAAAAGGGGGTGTTGCATACGCAACACCCCCAACCTAAAGAAGTCCATGCAATTTTCCCAGTTCCTGAATCTGGTCCAGGGAGTAGTGGGTGATCCGAGAGATGGTTTCCATGGGGATTTTTTCCTTCAGCATGGCAACAATATTGGATTCCCGTTCTTCCAGGCGGCCCTTCTGCTCGCCTTTCTGCATGCCTTTTTCCATGCCTTCTTCTAAAATCGATTGTCCGTATGTACACATGGTGTCCGCCTCCTTCTTCATTTCAACGGTCATGGGAATGTTGTATTCCCGTTCCAGGATTTTCCGTTTTTCTTCAGGTTCTATTTTCGGCGTCAGCAGTACGCTCAGGAGTTTCAGGATACCCTTCCGGGGGCTTTCATGGTTCCCCAATCCAAGGACTGCTACTGTTTCCATATCATACTCCATTTTATCATATTTCCCCGCACCGACCAAAGATTTTGGCTCCAGAGAAAATACCGTAATGGTATTCTGCCAGGCTGCAGTCCATGATTTCCTCAATAGAACAGGCCTGGTAGTCTTCTACGGTAGCCCGATTTGCTTATCGCGGGTCAATCTGACGTCTGACTTCTGAGAGGCCCGCAAGGGCCGGTTCTGACGTCATAAATCTGACATCTGATAGGCCCGCTAGGGCCGTGTCTGACTTCTTAAGTCTGTTATCTGATAGGTCCGAAAGGGCTGGTCTGATGTCTGCTTTTTTCACAACACTCCACTGCTATCTGTGGTCGTAATATACTTGGCCGGGATGGGGTTGTCCAGGTGGTAGAGAATGGTAATGGGCTGACTGCCGCTCCAGCTGGATAGTTGGGCGGTTCCCAGGAAGGTGTAATTCTGGGATGTTCCCTGGGCGTCTTTTTTCTGTTCCCGGACGAACAGCAGCACAATATTTCCTTTTTCCCGCTGGTGGATGTACCTTTGCCCGGTGGGAGAATCGGGGGTGGTGGCGTTCTGGCTTTGCCAGTGGAAAAGCCGGTCGTTGATGGAATAATCTTCGTACCGGGTGGATTCGGAGAATTCTTTTTCGGATTTGTTCAACGTGACCAGGAACACATCCGTATCCCGGGTGACCACCTGGCTGTTTTCTCGGTGCAGGTATTTCACCCCTTCCCGGACGCTGTTGGGTTTGGCCAGCCCCAGGGCCGCGAAGATCTGGTCCCGGGAATAATTGCAGTATACTTCCAGAGCACAGGGATAGGGTAGCCTGGGCTTTTGGGGCAGCACGGTGAACCGGTCGAACTGGAAAGCCAGTACGGCCTGGATTTCCCGGGCCAGTTCCGGGGTCTTTTTCCACAGGGTCACCGCTTCCCAGGGATCAGCAAGATCGGCGTCCTGCCAGTCTTTACCCCATAGGGTAAACTGCCACATCCGCAGATACTGCTGGGTCACAGGCTCCAGGGCAACGGGGTGGGTGTTTTTCTGGAAAGCCTGTTGTAAGAATTCCAGCCAATGGGGGGAATCCATACCCAACAACCGGGGCAAGGCCCGTTCCAATACTTTTTCTTCCGGGGTTTCCGGAAAATCCGGGATCACCTGGGCCTGAGCACACAGCCGGGCATAAGTCCGCTTGCCATTGTAAAAGACTTCAGGCTTTATATTGGCGGCTTTCAAGAACTGAGCCAGAGTGGGAACCTGGTGGCCAGTGGCTTCGTACAGCTCCCGGATACATTCTTGATAGAACGCATCTCCCCGCAGCCGGGAGCGAATATTGTCCAGCACCCGTTTCTGGGCGATTTCTTCCAGTTGGATAGAACAGCCTTTAGGCACGTGGGGGAACCCTTCCTTTACTTCCCGGGGTACGGAAACCGTCTCTCGTCCCACCAGGGCCTGGAACCGGCTGGCAAAATCATACTTCCGGTTAGCCTGAGCCACAAAGTCCAGAACGGTCAGGCAATCTTTTCCCTGGTCCAGGCGAAGTCCCCGACCCAGTTGCTGCAAAAATACCGTCATACTGTTGGTGGGCCGCAAAAACAGGATGGTGTTGATGCAGGGAATGTCTACCCCTTCATTGAACAGGTCCACCACAAACAAAAAGGTCAGGGCTCCGCTTTCCAGCTTTTGCCGGGCACTTTGCCGGTCCTCTTCGGAAGAATGGGCATCCAGGGCCAGGGAGGGGATTCCTTTGTCATTGAAATAGTCCGCCATAAAATGAGCATGGTCCTGGGAAACACAAAATCCCACCCCGTGGATGCCCTGCCAATCTGCGGTATAGCGTTCCACAGCCTGGAGAATGGCCTGGGCCCGGTTATTGGCAGTATGGGATTCCATTACGTACAGATTGGTCAGGGCTCCTGTATCGTAATGGCCGTTGGTCCATTTCACATGGGACAGATCCACCGTGTCCGCCACCCCGAAATAATGGAAAGGACACAGCAGCCGCCGTTCGATGGCCGCCGGGAGACGGATTTCCGCGGCAATATGGTCATCAAACCAGTGGAGGATATCTTTCCCATCCACCCGTTCTGGAGTCGCCGTCAGTCCCAGCAGGATTTTCGGCTGGAACCAATGGAGCAGTTTTTGGTAGGATTGGGCTGCCGAATGGTGGAATTCATCCACAATGATCATATCGTAAAAATCCGCTGCTACATGGTCCCACAAGGCAAGGCTGTTGCAGGTCTGGATGGACATGAACACATGCTCCAGGTGCTCCGGCCGGCTGCCCGCTACCGCCAGTTCGCCAAAATTGGGGTCCTTCAACACCTGCCGGAAACAGGAAAGGCTCTGCTCCAGGATTTCTTTCCGATGGGCAATAAAAAGCAGTCGGGCCCCTTCTGGACGGCTGGCGGCAAAACGCCGGTAATCAAAGGCGGAAATGGCCGTTTTCCCCGTTCCCGTAGCGGCTACAATCAGATTATGCCAGCGGCCCCGTTCCTTCCGTTCCACATCCAGGGCATCCAGGATCACCTGTTGGTAGGGGTAGGGACGGATAGTAAAAGAATAGGAAACACTGTTGCCCTTGGCTGTTCCCTGATACCGCTGCTGGCGGATGGCTTCCTGGAGCTGGGGCAGGTCCTGGGAGGTGTAGGGCTGGAAATCCGTGGAATGCCAATAGGTTTCGAAAGTGGCATTCATTTTGGCCATGATTTCCGGCATGTCCTGCTGGGTCACCTTCATGTTCCATTCCAGACCATCGGCAATGGCCGCATGGGACAGGTTGGAAGAACCTACATAGGCCGTGGAATATCCGCTGTTCCGCTGGAACAGATAGGCCTTGGCGTGGAGTCGGGTTTCCTTCACATTATAGGAAATCCGGACTTCCGTATTGGGCAGCTGGGAGAGCAGTTCAATGGCCTTGGGATCCGTAGCTCCCATATAGGTGGTGGACAGGATCCGCAAATGGCCTCCTGCTGCTGTAAAGGTCCGTAAGTAAGGGAGAATCAGGGTAAGACCGGAAAATTTAATGAAGGAAACCAGAAAATCGATTCGGTCGCTGGAGGCAATTTCCCGTCGGAGTTCCGACACCATGGATACATCCTTCTGGCTATTGGTAAAAAGAAACGAATGGGACAGGGACGTAGCTGGGCGAGGACGATGTGTTTCTTTCAGATGGTTCAGCCGGTGCTGGAGTTCCAGCAGGAGAAAATCTTCCCGGTCCACCTGGCTATTGGCAGCTAGGTCCGGGGCCTTTTCCGTGAGATAGCCAATCAGCCCATTGGTCAGGGCCAGTTCCTGTTCTAGCAGGCTATCCCCGTTCTGATCCGCCAGGTCTTTCAAGCAAAGATGGACCAGCTTTCGGATATAGTCTGAAAGATAGCCTACGGCTTCTTGGGGATCTACCTTGTCAGAAATCGTAGCCCAGATTTCCTGGCTGTCTAACGCTTGCTGCAGCTTCCGTCCCAGTCGTTGAGAAATGACTTTTTCATACAGTCCGTCTTTGTATTCGTCCATGGCCCGGCCTCCCTGTGATGATAGGGATATTATAGCATGGATGGGGGAGAGGCGGGGGAGAAGGCTTTGTAAAGAAATCAGACACGGACCAAGGGCCCTCGAGACATCAGGCGTCAGCTCTGTCCGGCCTGGCAGCAGGTCCATGCGGCTCATCGCCAACAAGCTGACGTCTGACATCTAATAGGTCCGCAGGGCCAGTCTGACGTCTTGTATCATTGCCCTTTTCCAACCCGATCTATGCTATAATATCTTCCAAACAAAGTGATCTATTTCTTTTCTTAAGGAGGGTTTGCCATGCTGGAAATTGGAATGACTGCGCCGGATTTTACGCTTCCGGATCAAAATGGGGAGATGCATTCTTTGTCCGACTATCGGGGACGGAAAGTGGTCCTGTATTTTTATCCCCGGGATAACACGACCGGCTGCACCAAACAGGCCTGTGCCTTTGGGGATCTGTATCCCCAGTTCCAGGAGAAGGGGGCTGTAGTGCTGGGGGTCAGCAAGGATCCTGTGGCCTCTCATAAAAAGTTCGAGGAGAAATACGGCCTGCCTTTTCCCCTGCTTTCTGACACGGAAAAGACCGTACTCCAGGCCTATGATGTGTGGAAAGAAAAGAAGCTGTACGGCAAGGTATCCATGGGTGTGGTGCGCAGCACGTATCTGATCGATGAACAGGGAATCATCGTCAAGGCTATGGGGAAAGTGAAACCGGCAGAAAATCCTGCCCAGATGCTGGAGGCACTGGGATGAGGGTGATCATTTCTCCGGCCAAGAAAATGCAGGTGGATCTGGAATCGGGGTGCAGCTGCACCCCGCCTTCTTTTCTTCCGGAAACCCGGAAACTGCTGACCTGGCTCCGGGGGCTTTCCTTTGAGGAGCTCCAGGCATTGTGGGCCTGCAGCCGGGCTCTGGTGGAGGAAAATTATACACGGCTCCGGCAGATGGATCTGGACCGGGGCGTTACGCCGGCTTTGCTGGCCTATGAGGGGATCCAGTACCAGTACATGGCTCCTGCGGTATTCGAAGACGGACAGATGGACTGGGTGGGAGAACGGGTCCGGATCCTTTCGGGTTTTTATGGTGTCCTGCGGCCTTTCGACGGCGTAGTGCCCTACCGGCTGGAAATGCAGGCCAAGGGGGCCCCGGAAGGGTTCCGGAACCTCTATGGATTCTGGGGAGACCGGCTATACAGGGCCTGCCGGGATGAGGACGGGGTGATCATCGATCTGGCCTCCAAAGAATACAGCCGGGCAGTGGCGCCTTATCTGCAGCCAGGGGACCGGATGATCCAGGTGGTTTTCGGAGAACGGGAAGGAGACCGGGTGGTTCAGAAAGGGGTCTATGTGAAAATGGCCCGGGGAGAAATGGTCCGGTACCTGGCCGGAAAAGGAGCCACAAAGCCAGAGGACATGAAAGGGTTCTGCTGGAGCGGTTATGCCTGGAGTCCGGAACTGTCTCAGGAAAACAAGTATGTCTTTATCCGGCAGAAAGAAGAGAATTGAAAAGAAGTCTGACTTCTTAAAGCTGAGTTCTGAAGGGGTCGGTCTGACTTTGGAGTTTGCCTCATTTGAAAAAGACTGTCATTATGTGCAAAGAAGATGTTATGGATTAAAAAAATGCAGATAGGGATTGTTAATCTATTTTGTAAAGATATATTATTTTTTTTAGAACAGTCAGATAGATTCAGTCTTGAAATGAGGTGTTTCCATGCAAGAACCATTGGAACGGGTACGGCCCTGGCAGGAAGGGGTGGATCCAGAGCATATCATCGATTTTTTGAATGCCTGTGAAAAGACGCAGCTGGAGGTCCATGGCCTTATGATCGCCGTCCATGACCGGGTCATCTTCGAGGGGTACAGCGCACCTTACAATGCCCAAACGCCCCATATCATGCATTCTTTTACCAAGACACTGACCAATACGGCGGTGGGGCTGGCTTTTGCAGACGGACTGCTGCAGCTGGATGATCCACTGCTGAAATACTTTCCGGAACAGGCCCAAGGTGCCAATGCATATCTCCAGAGATGCACCCTCCGGGACCTTCTGACCATGCGGAACGGGCAGGAGCGGTCCATCGGAGGCAATGCATGGCGGCCTCTGAAGACCAGCTGGAAAGATGCGTATTTCCAGGTGCCTTTCGACAAGGAACCGGGGAAGACTTTCCTGTATTCCAGTGGGAATTCCTACATCCTTTCTTATATCGTCCAGCAGGTGGAGGGCAGGACGGCCCAGGAACTGTTCCAGGAACGGATAGGGAGGAAGATCGGTATCAAAGACTTCCCCTGGATGAAGAGCCCGGAAGGAGTCTGTTCCGGGGGAACGGGAGCAGAACTGACGGTGGAGGATATGCTGCGGATCGGGCTGCTGTACCTCCACAAGGGCAATTGGCGGGGAGAGCAGCTGTTGCCTGCTGCATGGGTGGACTATGCCTTCGGGTTCCGGGATCCCCTGCCTTCGTTCGAGGGGAAACAGTACAATTTCCACTGGGAACGGAAGGATGGACTGGATATCTGGGCGGCTAAAGGGATGTTCGACCAGATCTGCGGGGTGATCCCCAAGTATGATATGGTCTTTGCCATGACGGCAGCCGATGAATCCTACCAGGCGGAAGAATTGTTCCAGAGAACGATCCTGGACCGGATGGATCCCCTACAGAAAAAGGCGGTTTCCCAGGAAGAAACGGCCATGGAACAGGTGCTGCGGGAAAAGGGACTGCGGCTTTCCCTGTTGGACCAGGATATTTCCGTGGAGAACCACCTGGAACTGCCGGATACCCTGGTCTTCGAACCGGAAGAGAATCCGGACGGGATCCGGCGCATCTGGCTGGAGTCCAAGGAGAAGACGTTCTCATTTGAAATGGAAGACGGACGGGGCATCCATAGGATCCTCCATGGGTGGGACCATTGGATCCAGGGGACCACCTCCATGACCGGAGCCTATCTCCACCACCAATACGAAAATGAGGACCTCCCGGTCTGGGCGGAGGCCCATTGGCAAGATGCCAGGACCCTGCTGCTGAAATGGCGGTACCCGGGGATGCCCTTCTTCGACCAGGTGAAGATTTCCTTCCAGGAAAACCAGGTGCTCATCGACCGATGGGTGAATATGAATTCCCAAGATACCAGCCGGCCTACGTTGGTTTGGAGAAAATGAAAAAAAGGGGCTGTTGCATGCGCAACAGCCCTGTCATACGTCATAGGTCATACGTCATACGCCGATAGTAGCCAGCTTTGCTGGCGTCGAATTTAAGAAAATCAATTGATTTATGGAATGAGGTTTTGAAGTTTCAAGATCAATTTGTGAAAATTGATTTCCAAAAGCGTATGACGTATGACGATTGACGTATGACGAAGGGGGGCTGCACAGAAAGTGCAACACCCCCTTCTTTTTTATTCTCCCACATTAGGCAGCGGTCCGCCGCTGTTCCTTCTCTGCCACTGGTAGGCCAGGAGCAGGATGACGATGCCGATCAAGTCGGTCATGTTGCCGGGGATGATCAGGCAGAGCCCTCCGATGAAGAACACGATCCGCTGGAAGGCGTTCAGCGGATGCTGGCAGAAGCCGATCATAGCCAGGGACAAGCCCCACATGCCGATGATGGCCGTAATCATGGCCATGAGGATGGTGGGCGCGGTGGCATTGATCATCAGCAGCTGGGGCGCCAGGACGAAGATATAGGGCACCACGAAGGCGGCGATGGCCAGTTTCGCAGCGGTGACCCCTGTCTTCATGGGGTTGGCACCGGCGATCCCGGCGCCTGCATAGGCAGCCAGGGCCACAGGAGGCGTCACGTCAGCTACGATCCCGAAATAGAAGGCGAACATATGGGCGGCCAGCACAGGGACCTTCATCTGGACCAGGGCCGGAGCGGCGATGGTGGAGGTGATGACGTAGTTGGCAGTGGTGGGTACGCCCATGCCCAGGATCAGGGAGGTGACCATGGTGAAGAACATGGCCGGGAGCATCTGCCCGCCTGCCAGATCCAGCAGGGCGGTGGCCAGCTTCAAGCCCACACCGGTCTTGGTGACCACGCCGATGATGATGCCAGCAGAGGCACAGGCAATCAGCACACCCAGTACGGACTGGGCGCCGGTGATCAGCCCATCCACGAACTGTTTGAAGGTGATGCGGGTGTTCTTCCGCAGGCAGGCACAGACGATGGTCAGGCCGATGGCGTACAGGGCAGCCCGCATGGGGGTGTACCCGGTGACCAGCAGATAGACGATGACGATCAGGGGAAGGGCCAGGTGGCCTTTTTCTTTCAGCAGAGGACCGAACTTGGGCAGTTCATCCCGAGGGGTCCCTTTCAGGCCGTATTTCTTCGCTTCATAATGGACGCTGAGCCAGATGCCAGTATAATACAGAACGGCCGGGATCACAGCTGCCTTGACCACATCGATGTAGGGGACGCCTACGAATTCCGCCATCAGGAAGGCGGCGGCGCCCATGACCGGGGGCATCAGCTGACCGCCGGTGGAGGCGGCGGCTTCTACGGCTCCGGCAAAGGAAGGACGGTAGCCCAGCTTCTTCATCATGGGGATGGTGAAGGAACCGGTACCGGCCACGTTGGCCACGGAGGAACCGGATACAGTGCCCATGAGGCCGGAAGAGAGCACGGCCACTTTAGCGGGCCCACCTACGGCCCAGCCGGCCAGGGCGTTGGCAAAGTCGATGAAGAACTTGCCCAGGCCCGTGGCATCCAGATAGGCCCCGAACAGGATGAACAGGAAGATGAAGGTGGAGGAGACCCCCATGGGGACTCCGAAGATCCCTTCGGTGGTGAAATACAGGTGGCTCACCAGTTCGTCAAAGGAAACGCCTCTGTGAGCCAGGATCCCAGGCATATAGGGACCCAGGAAGGCGTAGGCCAGGAAGACCAGGGCTACGGTGAGCATGGGCCACCCAACGGTACGGCGGGTAGCTTCGAACACCAGCAGGACGCCGATGACCCCGATCACGATATCCGTGGGGGTGTTCATCCCGGCCCGGGTGACCAGTTCCTTATAGTTGATCACCAGATACATGGTGGCTACCACTGACAGGATGGCCAGGATCGCGTCCAGGGGATTCATCTTTTTCCGGGACCAGGATTTCCGGGCCGGGTAGAGCAGGTAGATCAGCACCAGGCCGAAGCACAGGTGGATGGTCCGCTGGAGATGGGCATCCAGCACGCCGAAGATGGCGGTATACAGCTGGAAGCAGGAAAACAGGATACAGACGGCACAGATGATGTAGTGCCAGATCCCTACAGGATCCCGTTTGTCCGATTCTTTGTCGAATTTCTGCATGACCTCTTCGGCAGACATACCGGCCGCTTGGGTCTTTTTTTCTTCTTCAGTCATACAATCACATCCTTCCATGGGTAGAAATCTGTGACAGCCAGAATGCATAACGCTCCATGACTGTTACACTGACTTTGGTTCCTTGTCCGTAAAGGGTACAGAGGTCATAGGCCCGGTCCTTGCAGTACAGGGCCGGCCTGGCCTGGACTGCAGTCCGGAAGGTCACTGAGGAGTAGGGACGGTTGAGGATCATCTCGAACTTCCCTTTTTCCTTCAGGGAGACGAACTGGCCTTCTGAAGCATCATAGGGGAGGCCCACTCCGAAGGATTCATAGATGGTGTGGGTCATGGTCATAGCGTGGGGTCCCTCCACCCGGAAATATTCGTCGCAGGGGGTCTGCTGGACGGAATGTTTATAATGATAGCGCCACACGTCTCCAGGGCGCACAGGGACCGCCAGGGCCTGACCGTTTTCCGGCAGGATGGCCAGCACCAGCTGGCTGGCATACCAGAGAGAGCCAGCCAGGAGCAGGACCAGCAGCAGGAGCAGGGATTTCAATTGGTTCTTAAAAAAAGACCGAACCCCACGGGAGGGTGGCGTCCGGTCTATCCGATTGTCCATGGCAATCACGCAGGCTTTTTATTTTTCTTTGAAGAACTTTTCAGCCCCGCCATTGAGAGGGATGGACATCCCATCTTTGCCGGATGCTTTGGTGATCGCTTTGGCCACGTTGTGGGCTGCTTTCATCCGGTCCAGGTTGCCGTACAGGGCTTTCAATACGTCATAGCCCAGGTCGTTGCTGAATTTGTCGGTGACTACCAGCATGCACTTCACGGCTACGGCTTCTACATCAGCATTGAGCTTATTGTAGGTCTTTGCGGGGATCTTGATCTTGGTGTAGTACGGATACTTCTTGATCAGTTTATCCGCCATGGCGGCATCTACAGGGACCAGGACCACATCATGCTGGGTCGCCAGATCCTGGATGGCAGCGGTGGGGAACCCAGCGGTTACGAACGCTACGTCCACGTTGCCGTCTTTCAGGGCAGAAGCAGCTTCCCCGAAGGAAAGATACTGGACTTTGATGTCATCATAGGTGATCCCGGCAGCTTCCAGGATCTGACGGGCGTTGGCTTCCGTCCCGGAGCCTGCAGCCCCTACAGCCACCCGTTTGCCTTTGATGTCGGCCAGGGTCTTGACGCCGGTCTTAGCCGTGGTCACGATCTGGATGGTTTCCGGATATAAGGTAGCCAGGCCTTTCAGGTTCTTGACTTCTTTGCCCTTGAACATTTCCAGTCCCTTGACGGCATAGTAGGAAATATCGTTCTGGACGAAGGCGATGTCCACTTTGCCTTCTTTCAGCAGGTTGATGTTGGCCACGGATGCGCCGGTGGATTGAGCCGAAGCATTGGCGCCCTTCACGTTCTTGTTCAGGATGTCAGCCAGGGCACCGCCCAGGGGATAGTAAGTACCGGAAGTGCCGCCCGTTGCGATATTGATGAATTTCTTTTCACCGCCGCCGCTCTTGGTGCCCCCGCCGCCGCCGCAGCCGGCGAACAGGGAAACTGCTGTAGCCATCGCTAATACCGCAAGTACAAGTTTCTTTGCTTTCATAGCTCTCTCCTCCATTTGAATAAATTTGAACAGGACTACAAAAGGAAATCAGGCCTGCATCTACGAACCCCAGCCTTCTTTCATTTTACAATTAAAGTATATCCCCGGTGTAACATTTTGTCAAGGCAAGAATGTGAAGGTGTAACGTTACAAAGGTTACAATTTACATTAGATTATACTGTATACAATATTCAATATAGTCTGCAAAATAGCAAAAGAGGTTAAAATTGGAATTTCAGCGCTGTCGGAGGAAACTCACACTTATCTGATTCCATAAAGGAAAAAGAGCTGCGGTACTGACAACTTTTGCCTGCCGAATCCTGTTCCCATCAACCGTAACCTATGGTACAATAAACTATACGACAACAACCGGGAGGACGGATAAGCGCATGCGTGGATATACAAAAGTGACCATCACCCGCAAGGGGGAGAAAATGGCCCGGGGCGGGCATCCCTGGGTGTTCGGGGATGAAGTGCTGGACGTGGCCGGCCCTGTGGAAAACGGGGATCTGGTGGATGTGGTCAGCGAGAAGAAGGGCAAATACATCGGCACTGGCTTCTACAACGACCATTCCAAGATCCGGGTACGTCTCCTGTCCCGGAACGCCAATGACAAGTTCGACGAGGCCTTCTTCGAACGGCGGCTCCAGTACGCCCTGGATTACCGGAAGACCGTCATGCCGGGAGACGATTTCAAGGACTGCCGGCTGATCTTCGGGGAAGCGGACGGTTTCCCGGGGCTCACCGTGGATCGGTTCGGGGATGTGCTGGTGGCACAGGTGCTGAGCCTGGGTATGGAGCAGCGGAAGGAGCTGATCTTCACCCTGCTGCTGCAGCTTCTCCGGGCCATGGGCGAAGAGGTGAAGGGCATCTACGAACGGAATGATGTGAAGATCCGGGAACTGGAAGGCCTGACGGAAGGCCAGGGCATCGCGGATATCCCCGGCAGCACCCTGACGGAAAAAGACCTGATGCCCATCATCACGGAAAATGGCCTGAAATACCAGGTGGACGTGGTGGACGGCCAGAAGACCGGCTATTTCCTGGATCAGAAATACAACCGGCTGGCGGTGTCCCGGATCTGTGCCGGGAAACACGTGCTGGACTGCTTCACCCACACCGGTCCCTTCGCTCTCAATGCGGCCAAAGGAGGCGCTGCCAGCGTCACAGCGGTGGATATCTCCGGGGAAGCCCTGAAACGGGCCCGGGAAAATTTCGCTCTCAATGGTTACGAGGAGAAGATCCAGACCGTGGAAGCCAATGTGTTCGAATATCTGACGGAACTGGAGGAAAAGAAGCAGCATCCCTTCGACTTCATCATCCTGGATCCGCCCGCTTTCACCAAGAGCAGCCACACGGTGAAGAGCGCCTTCCGGGGCTATAAGGAGATCAACCTGAAGGCCATGAAGCTACTGCCCCGGGGAGGCTACCTGGCCACCTGCAGCTGCAGCCATTTCATGAAGAGCGAGCTGTTCGTGGAGATGCTCCATGAGGCGGCCCGGGATGCGGCGGTATCCCTCCGGCAGGTGGAAGCCCGGCAGCAGGCACCGGATCATCCGATTCTGTACAATGTGCCGGAAACCGATTATCTGAAATTCTATATCTTCCAGGTGGTGTAAGCCCTTTGGGGGCGGCTGCCTGAGAAACGAGGTGTCCCATGTTCAAGAAAATCAGCCTGATGCTGGCGTTCTGTACCCTGGCGGGCATCGGATCCCTGCCGGTCTTTTCCGGTACGGCCCATGCTGCCTCCACGGAAGAACGGTTCCAGCAGTCCAAGATCATCATGATGACCACCCGCAACGGTGTGCCTTTCTATGCGGAACCGGGGAAGGACAGCCTGACCCTGGGTTTCTATCCCAAAGGGACGATTTTCGTGCCCATCAACCAGACCCGGAATACGGTGGAAAATAAAGTCTATAATCTATGCATCCGCTTTGACGGTGCCGTGGGATGGCTTTCGTCGGACGACGTGGCTTTGACGCGGAAGTAAAAGCGGGGGAACGCTGACTGACGAGGGTCGGCCTTTCCCACCATCCGGGCCCCGGGGAGGACGGGGACCCATGAGGGGAGAGTGTGCAGCATGGATGAACAGAAAGAGAACCATTCTGTAGAAGAAAAACAGGAAGAACTGGAAGAACGGGTAGAGAATGAACTGATTTCCGCCCTGAACCGAAAAGATCAAGAGGCCGTCCTGAAACTGGTGGAAGATTCCCACCCCATCGACCTGGCCTATGCTCTGGAAGAAGCCAGCGACAGCGATATCGTGTTCCTGGCCGCCATCCTGCCGGACCAGCAGATGGCCGAGATCATCGAACAGGCCGATGACGAGCTCCAGGTCCGGATCATGAAGCTGTTCGATCTGAACAAGATCATCCGGATCTTCCAGCATATGTCCAAGGATGATATCGTAGATATCCTGGGGGATATGCCCGCCAACCGGCGGAAAGAGCTGGTCAAGCTGATGAAATCCAGCGATCAGGAAGTGATCCGGAACCTGCTGGGCTATGGGGAAAGCACCGCCGGCGGGATCATGACCACCGAATACATTTCCATGCGCAGCTCCCTGACCGTGAGCCAGGCCCTGGAAAAAGTGAAGGAAATCGCTCCCAAGACGGAAGAAATCAATATCCTCTATGTGCTCAACGAAAAGAAACAGCTGGTGGGGACCGTATCCCTCCGGGAACTCCTGGTGGCCAAGAACTATGACACCCTCCAGGACATCATGGAGGATAACGTGATCTCCGTGGAGCCGGAAGCGGACCAGGAAGACGTGGCCCGGCTGGTATCCAAATATGACCTCCATGCCATCCCGGTAGTGAACAAGCGGAAGGGCATGCTGGGGATCATCACCGTTGACGACATCATCGACGTCATCGAAGAAGAGAATACCGAAGACATGTTGAAGATGGGCGGTGTCAGCAAGGAAGAAGATGTGGACAGCACCGTGCTGGAAAGTGTCAAGCTCCGGCTGCCTTGGCTCTTGATCAACCTGGTGACGGCGTTCCTGGCTTCCTCGGTGGTATCCCTGTTCGAAGATACCATCAGCCAGGTAGTGGCCCTGGCCGCCGCCATGCCCATCGTAGCTGGCATGGGGGGCAATGCGGGGACTCAGACCCTGGCCGTGGTGGTCCGGGGCATCGCACTGGGGGATATCAAGCTCCACGGCAATGGAGTCCGGATCCTCCGGGGCATCACCGTAGGCTTCATCGATGGCCTGGTGAACGGGGTGATCGCCGGAGCGGTGATCGTGTGGATGAACCACAACCTGGCCCTGGGCCTCATCATCTTGGTGGCCATGATCTGCAACCTGATGATCGCGGCCCTGGTGGGCTTCCTGGTACCGGTGATCCTGAAGGCCCTGAACTACGACCCGGCCGTGGCCTCCAGCATCTTCATCACCACCTTCACCGATGTGTGCGGGTTCTTCATCTTCTTGGGCCTGGCCAAGGTGTTTTTGCCATATTTGTTACAATAACGGAAGAATAAAAAAGTTTTTCTTAAAAAAAGAAAATTTCCTTGACAAACTGCCCCTATCCTCGTAAGATAAGGGCATGCTTTTCAAAGAGAAGCAGCTCAATTGCATAAGGAAATCTGATGATGGGAAAGAGTACTTTCTGGATGCGTGCCTCCAGAGAGCCGGTGGATGGTGTGAACCGGCGGCCTGGCCGAAAGGAAAATCCTCCCGGAAGAGACGGACTGAAGCAAGATTAAGTCCGTACGGCTGATCCCCGTTAGTGGAAACGCGTATGTTGGTACGTTGAGAGAGCCTGTGGACTGCCAAGTCTGCGGGAAATTGGGTGGTATCGCGGAGCATGCTCCGTCCCTTTCGAGGGACGGGGCTTTTTTGTTTCCGGAAAAAGAAAGGATGAGGAAAATGGATTTAAAGAAAGTCTGCGGATTGATCGGCAAGTATTTCGGCGTCATCGCCGTGGTGTTCCTGGGCATCGGGCTCTTTGCCCCCCACGCTTTTGCCTGGGTGCTGGGGAAGGCCTACGGGGTCTCCATCCTCAGCGTGATGCTGGGGATCATCATGTTCGGCATGGGGATGACAACCAGTCTCCACGATTTCGCCCTGGTGCTGAAGCAGCCTAAGAACATCTTCTTCGGGGTCTGCGCCCAGTATTTCGTCATGCCCTTCCTGGCCTTCCTGCTGTCCAAGGCCTTCCATCTGGATCCGGCCCTGACGGTGGGGGTAGTGCTGGTGGGCACCTGCCCCGGCGGGACTTCTTCTAACGTGATCACCTTCATGAGCCATGGGGATGTGCCCTTTTCCGTGACCATGACCAGCTGCTCTACGGTGCTGAGTCCCATCATGACCCCGCTTCTGACTTGGCTGCTGGTGGGCAAGCAGATCGCCTTTGATCCTATGGGCATGTTCGTTTCCATCCTCCAGATCGTATTCGTACCTATCGGCGTGGGCCTGGCGGTGAAGAACTTCTTCCCCAAATTCGCCAAAGAAGCAGTGGATTATCTGCCCGCCGTTTCCAGCCTGGTGATCAGCTTCCTGATCGCCGGGATCATCGGAGCCAGCCGGAATGCCATCCTGAACAGTGCCGGACTGATCCTCCTGGTGGTAGTGCTCCACAATGTGCTGGGCTACCTGCTGGGCTTTGCCATCGGCAAGCTCACCGGCATGAGCTGGAAACAGATGGTGGCGCTCTCCATCGAAGTGGGGATGCAGAATTCCGGTCTGGCCACCGGCCTGGCCAAAGCCCATTTCGCCGCTATGCCCATGGCTGGCGTCCCGGGAGCCATCTTCAGCGCCTGGCACAACATCTCCGGCGCCGTCCTGGCCTACCTCTACAGCAACTACCTGAATGAAAAGTTCGATTCCCAGTATGAAGAAGAAGGAATGGAACCGGTAGCGGTGAGGGTGAAATGAAAAAAGGTGCTGCTGCAAGTGCAGCAGCACCGTCATACGTCATAGGTCATACGTCATACGCCGATGGAAGCCCGCTCTGCTGGCTCTGAATTTGAGGAAATCAGTTGATTTTTGGAACAGGTTTTGAAATTTCAAAATCAATTTGTATAAATTGATTTCCAAAAGCGTATGACGTATGACGAATGACGTATGACGAATGGGGTGTTGCCCGTGTGTGATTTTCACACGGGCAACACCCCATTTTTATTCGTCGTCTTCTTCCAATTCCTTCGGTACCATATCTTCCGCCTTCAGGGTCCCCATCCGGGCCCGTTTGGCGTATTCGGCGGTGGCGGTGAACAGCACGTCGCTGCTGCTGTTCAGGGCCGTTTCGCAGGCGTCTTCGATGATGCTGATGATGAAGCCCACGCCTACCACCTGCATGGCGATATCATTGCTGATGCCGAAGGAGGCGCAGGCCACCGGGATCAGCAGCAGAGAACCTCCGGCCACACCGGACGCTCCGCAGGCACCGACTGTAGAAACGATGCACAGGAGCAGGGCGGTAGGCAGATCCACAGATACGCCCAGGGTATGGGCGGCGGCCAGGCTCAGCACAGAAATGGTGATGGAGGCCCCGGCCATGTTGATGGTAGCCCCCAAGGGAATGGAGATGGTGTAGGTATCCGGGTTCAGCCCCAGCCGTTTGCACAGGGTCAGGTTCACCGGGATGTTGGCTGCAGAAGAACGGGTGAAGAAGGCATAGATGCCGCTTTCTTTGATGGTGGCCCAGACCAGAGGATAGGGGTTCTTCCGGACGTTCAGGTATACGATGAGGGGGTTCATCACCAGAGCCACCAGGAAATAGGAGCTCAGCAGTACCCCCAGCAGGCTGAAGTAAGAAATCAGGGCGGAGAGGCCGCTGGCGCTGATGGACTGGGTCACCAGGCCCATGATCCCCAGGGGAGCGAAATGGATCACCCAGGTGACCACCTTGGTGATGCCGCCGGACAGGTCTTCCAGCACCTGTTTGGTCTCCGGGCTGGCGGATTTGTGGAGGGCCAGGCCGATGATCACTGCCCAGGCCAGGATGCCGATGTAGTTGGCGTTCAGGATGGCGTTCAGGGGATTGTCCACGATATTCAGCACCAGGTTGTGGACCACTTCCGCGATACCGCTGGGCGGGTTCACTTTGGCGTTCCCCAGCTGGAGCATCAGGGTCTGGGGGAACAGGAAGGAAAGGACCACGCCTACGATGGAAGCGGCAAAGGTGCCGATCACATAGAGGGTGATGATGGGCTTCATCTGGGTGTCGCCCCCTTCTTTCCGCTGGACCATGGCATTCATCACCAGGACGAACACCAGGAGCGGGGCTACCCCCTTCAGGGCCCGGACGAACAGGTCACCGAAGATGCCTACAACAGGGACGGCAGCGGGCAGGAACACGGCGATCAGGATGCCGATGACGAGGCCCACGGCAATCTGGTGGATCAATGGGATTTTACGGAGTGTGCGGATCATAGAGTTCATACTAGACTTCCTTTCTAGGATTGAGAAAATAATGACAATTCACCGTTTCTAAGTATAATGAATTCACATGGAAAAAACAAGTGTTTTTTCTGGATGTACTTTTCCCTCCACTTGAACAAAATCTCCTTTCATAGTATATTTATAAGAAGTGCACCAGATTTTTCCAATCTGTAACAATCGTAGAAGGAGAGGTATCACTATGTCAAAAATCATCCTGACCGGGGATCGTCCTACCGGTCATCTCCATGTAGGCCATTTCGTAGGCTCGCTCCAGGAACGGGTCCTGCTCCAGGACAGCGGCACATTCGATGAAATCTACTTCATGATCGCCGATGCCCAGGCTTTGACGGACAATGCGGAAAACCCGGAAAAAGTCCGGCAGAACGTGCTCCAGGTAGCCCTGGATTACCTGGGGGTGGGCATCGATCCCCAGAAAGCCACCATCTTCATCCAGAGCCTGATCCCAGAGCTCTTCGAATTGTCTACCTATTATATGGACTTGGTCACAGTGGCCCGGGTCCAGCGGAATCCCACCGTCAAGGCAGAAATCCAGCAAAAGAACTTCGAAGCCAGCGTACCCCTGGGCTTTTTCTGCTATCCGGTGAGCCAGGCAGCGGATATCACAGCCTTCCATGCCACCCATGTGCCCGTAGGGGAGGACCAGAAACCCATGCTGGAACAGTGCCGGGAAATCGTCCACAAGTTCAACAGCGTCTATGGGGAAACCCTCACGGAACCAGATATCGTACTGCCTTCCAATAAAGCCTGCCTGCGCCTGCCCGGCCTGGACGGGAAAGCCAAGATGTCCAAATCCCTGGGCAACTGCATCTACCTGTCCGACGATGCGGATACCATCAAGAAGAAGGTCATGAGCATGTTCACCGATCCCACCCATATCCAGGTCAGCGACCCGGGCCATGTGGAAGGGAACCCGGTGTTCACCTACCTGGACGCCTTCAGCAAACCGGAACACTTCGCTGCCTTCCTGCCGGAATACGCCAACCTGGATGAACTGAAGGCCCATTACCAGCGGGGCGGCCTGGGGGATATGAAGATCAAACGCTTCCTGAACGAAGTGCTCCAGTCCGTGCTGCAGCCCATCCGGGAACGCCGGGAATACTGGGAAGCCCGGAAACCGGAAGTGGTAGAGATCCTGAAAGAAGGTACGGCCCGGGCGGAAGCCAAAGCGGCCCAGACCCTGGCTGAAGTCCGCGCGGCCATGAAGATCAATTACTTCGAGAACGATAACCTGCTGAAATAAAGGGAGTGATTCCTTGGCCAAGACTTCCACGAAGGATATGACCCAAGGCGGGATCTTCCGCCATCTGTTCTGGTTTGCCCTGCCTCTCCTGTTCGGGAATCTGTTCCAGCAGCTGTACAATGCGGTGGATTCTGTGGTAGTGGGGAATTTCGTGGGATCCGCTGCTCTGGGCGGGGTGACTTCTGTCATGCCCTGCATCAATACCCTGGTGGGCTTTTTCCTGGGGATGAGCACCGGGGCCAGCGTGGTGATCGCCCAGTATTTCGGGGCGAAGCTGGGGCCGGAACTGCGCCGGGCGGTCCATACCTCCCTGGTGGGGACGTTCCTCCTGTCCCTGGTATTCATGGCCCTGGGCTGGGCCATCACCCCCTTCCTGGTCAAGAGCATGCAGACGGCGCCTACGGTGGCTCCCCATTCCATCACCTATCTGCGGATCTATTTCTCCGGCATCACTGGTCTGATGATCTACAACATGGGGTCCGCCATCCTGCGGGCAGTGGGGGATTCCAAACGTCCGCTGTACTTCCTGGCCCTGACCTCCTGCCTGAACGTAGCCCTGGACCTGTATTTCGTCATCGGGCTCCATTGGGGAGTGGCCGGTGTGGCTTATGCCACCATCCTGAGCCAGTTCGTCTCGGCGGTGCTGGTGCTGGTAGTGCTCTTCCGCAGCCAGGAGATCTATTCCCTCACCTGGAAGGAAATGCGCCTAGATACGGTGATGCTGAAACGGATCGTGGATGTGGGGCTGCCGGCCGGGGTCCAGATGGCCCTGACGGCTTTCTCCAACATCTTCGTCCAGTCCTATGTGAATGCGTTCGGCGCTGATTATACGGCAGGGTGGGGCATCTATATCCGGATGGATATGTTCGTGATCATGCCCATGCAGAGCATCGCCCTGGCCATCACCACCTTTACGGGACAGAACGCCGGTGCCGGGAATCCGGACCGGATCCATAAGGGGATCCGGGTGGCTATGGCCATGGCCTTTGCGGCTACCACCTGCCTGGTGATCCCGGAATTCTTCCTGGCTCCCCACATCGTGCGGCTGTTCAACCAGGAGCCGGGGGTGGTGGAAAAAGGCGTGCTCTTCATCCGCTGTGTGTGTCTCTTCGATATCTTCGCCTGCATGAACCAGATCTTGGCCGGGATGCTGCGGGGCATCGGGGACGCCCGGGCTCCCATGGTGATCATGCTGTTTTCCTTTGTGCTGTTCCGGCAGCTGTATCTCTTGGTGGTGAGCCATCTGACCCCCAGCGTCATCCC
Organism: Acidaminococcus nyctereutis; assembly: GCF_052216985.1. Lineage (NCBI taxonomy): Bacteria > Bacillati > Bacillota > Negativicutes > Acidaminococcales > Acidaminococcaceae > Acidaminococcus > Acidaminococcus nyctereutis. Next base: position 11,035 of record NZ_JBQOUY010000006.1, on the reverse strand, counting down.
CATCGCCCTGGGCTATCCCATGGGCTGGATGATGTGCAACCTGCTCCAGTGGCTCTATTACAACAAGAGCGGGTGGGAGAAGCGGATCACCCGGCTGGAAAGCGCCTGAAGGATGAGGTCGGGCAAAGAAACTCTGAAAATTGCCTAAAGGAGAATTGTTTATGGATTGTAAATTGGATCGCAGATTGACGGGCCTGCTGCTGGCCGGCGTGACGGCCCTGGGGCTCTTCACCGGCTGCGGCAGTGAAAAGAAGACCGCTCCGGCAGCCCAGGAAAAGGCGCCCGCAGCGGCTCAGGCCAAAGGGCCTCTGACTTTGGAATATACCTACAGCCGGAAAGACGGCAAAGCAGCTAACCAGATGGCTGCCTGGATCGAGGACAAGGATGGGAAAGTGGTCCGGACCCTGTTCGCCACCAAATTCGTAGCCAAAGGCGGCTTCAAGAAACGGGACCAGGCCCTGCCCGTATGGGTGAAGAAATCCGGCGTGGCCCAGCTGGACGCAAAGAAAGTAGACGCCTTTACCCAGGCAACCCCGCAGTCCGGCCAGGTGAAAGTGGCCTGGGACGGCAAGGATGACAGCGGCAAGACCGCTCCCGACGGCACCTATCAAGTGGTGCTGGAAGCCACCCTGTTCCAGGACAGCGACGCTGTGTACACCGGCACCTTCCAGAAAGGCGGCAAGGAACAGACCGTAGCGATGAAAGAAAAACGCACCAAAGACCCGGACCAGGCGGCCAACAAAGATATGGTCACCAACGTGAAAGCGGTGTACAAGCCGTAAGAGAAAAAATAGAATGGAGCAAGATATGAGCAATGAGAACAAGAAAGTGAAAGTCCATTATGAAGGGACCCTGAACGATGGGACCCGCTTCGATTCTTCCTACGATCGGGGCGAGCCCCTGGAATTCGTAGTGGGGGCCGGCATGATGATCAAGGGATTCGATGACGCTGTCCGGGATATGGCTGTGGGGGAAGTGAAGAACATCCACCTGATGCCGGAAGAGGCCTATGGACAGCCCAATCCCCAGAACATCCTTACGGTGGAATTTGCCCAGATGCCCGGCTCAGAGGCGCTGGAAGTGGGCCAGCGGGTGGCTCTGAGCACTCCCAACGGCCAGCAGATCCCGGTGCGGGTCACGGAAAAGACCGATACCACCATCACTTTCGATGCCAACCACGAAATGGCCGGCAAAGAACTGAATTTCAAAATCGAACTGGTCTCTGTGGAAGACTGAAGACAGGGGGTGCTGCATGATCGGTGCAGTACCCCCTGATGGCTAAGGAGGAGATGTTGGAAGAAATCGGCCGATGGCCCTACACAGTGGCCTTCGTGGACGAAATGATATTTCTGGGGGGCTGTTGCTTCATGCAGCAGCTCCTTTTTATTCTAACAAAAGATTGAAGAGGGAATGAGAGGGGATACGGAGTAACTGTCCCAAAATCTATACAGTACGTATAGTATAATGAAATCAGGAAAAGAGACGGCAGGGGCAATGAGACGCAAGAAGGGAGCTAAAAAATCCAAAATACATTAATGGAATTACTGTTAATGATCGAGGTGGAAGGATGCAATAAAAAAAGTATCTTCAGCATTGTAAGATTACATGCTGAAGATACGGCCAGCTGGGATGAAATCATCAGGTAGTCTCAATCCAATTAGCTATTTCATTGACAAAGCTGTCTTTTTTCTTGCATTGGGGATGGCCGACACGAAGCACATGGAAGAGTTGATGGCCCAGAGTGGAAGCAGCTTCCTGCCAGGGCATTTTTCTTTTTCCTATATTTTTAAAACCGTTGTAATGAATATTATAGCTGTCAAATACTTTAGGGATGTAATCGTCATAATACCAGGATGTATAAAAAATGATATGAGTAGGATGTATGACCTTTAATTCTTGTTGAAGGACTTTCAGGTTCAGGATACAGCTGTCTTTTATAAAATCTGAGGTAGTATCCTTTCCCCCGGAATTATTGCACTTGACAATGTTGGTAAATGCAATGTGTTCTATGGAATCGTCACCGAATATCTTCTGAGTGATAGCACGGGTATAGCTCCAATACGGCCAGCTTTTGTTCCACAGAGATTCACGGGTATATTGAAAGGGATTGCGAAAACCGGATTCAATCGTACCGGGATTGTTTCTGGCATTTTTACCGACAAATAGGATCCTCTTGGAAGTTTTATTGAAATCGCAACCTATGCACCAGCAGCCAATCGGCATGGATAAACTCTGCTTTTTGTGACATCCTTCACAGATTTTGCAAGTACCTAGCTTCATATGGTGATATTCTTCGGCTAATCTTTTTTCTGTTAAATTGAAATAGCGCATGGGGATTTCTCCGTAAAGAGTTTTTTTCATTCTACCATGTTTTTCTGCCTGCAGCAACGTTGGGAGGTGATAGGTGTCAACAAGGTGGAAAAGATGCTGATTTACAGCGATACGCAAAGGGCATCCCGTAAAAAATATCATCTGCAGCAATGACCTTTTGGAAGGCACATCTAGAATCATCATGAGAAAAACTGTTTGATTGGATACCTGCCAATAAGAAAGAATCATGGAGAAAAAATAGACATTTCCGTGTATAATGAATTTATATACGATAAATTAGCTAAAAAAATGAAGGTGAGGAATTTTTCATGGGGAATTGGCTTTCTTGGATTTTATGGGGCTTTTGTTTTTTATTTGCAGTGGGCGCTGTTTTCTGCTATCGTTGGTTCTACCGAATCCGGAAAGCAGGGGCTTCCATAGACCAGGTGCTTTCGGTACTGCAGAAGTATTCTCTGGAATCCATCAGGGAAAATTATGGGAATCTGCAGGAGGAAATGGCAAAGGCACCCTATGGGAATCTCTGGAAGAAATTGGAACGGACCCTGTTCAAAACCCGTTTTGAAGGGGTACTGATGACCCAGGATCCGGAAACCTTTTACAACGACAGAACTTTGCTGGAGAATCTGCCGTTGGACCTGTTACGGGCTATGCCAGGAATCTTTACCGGCCTGGGTCTGTTGGGGACTTTTGCCGGGATTACAGTGGGGATCAGTGGTATCGATCTGGGCAATGTGGAAACCATGAAAAATGGGATTGAAGTTTTGCTCAGCGGGACAAAGACGGCCTTCCTGACTTCTGTTGTCGGCCTGATTCTGGCGCTTTGCTACAGTCTTCTCGACAACTGGATTTACCGTCCTTACACCAAAAAGCTGGATGCCTTGATCGATCAGCTCAACGCCCTTTTTCCCTCCAAGAGCCTGGAAGAATTCCTGTCCCATCAGGCAGAGCAGGCGGAAGAACAGACCGATGCTATGCGGGAACTGAACGGAGAACTGGTGGGCCGTCTGGAAGACATGTTTGTGAAACTGAGCCAGAGCATCGATGTAGCTCTGAAAAACAATTTGAAAGAATCCTTCACCCAGAGTCTGGAACCGGTTTTCCAGGATCTGAACCAGTCCATTGACAAACTGGGCACCAGTGCCGGGGATACCCTGTCCAAATCCATCGAACAGGGTGCAGGGGACCAGATCCAGGGACTGGCCGTGACCCTCCAGGATTTCCAGGGGAAAATGGGCAATATGATGGAAGTCTCTGAACGGTTGAATGCGGAAAATGCAGCCCGTCTCCAAAGTTCGGTGGAATTGATGGTGACCAAGCTGAACGAAGCCATGGACGCCAATATCCAGAAACAAGCCAGTACCAGCGATGCCAGCCAGGCTGCCATGAAGCAGCTAGTGGAAGAAATGAATGCCAACCTGAAAGCAGCTCTGGACCAGATGGTGGAAGCTGGCCGGACAGCCAACCAGGCACTGCTCCAGACCACGGAAGCCACCCGGGGTACCATCCAGGAAATCACGGATACCATGAGCCGGAGCACCCGGACCCAGAAGGAAGAAATGCTCCAGGTGACGGCCAATATGAAAGATTCCGTACTGGAAGTGCTGAAACAGCTCCAGCACGATATGCAGGAACGGAACCGGACCATGGATGCCTATATGGCCGGGCTGAAGGAAATGCTGGGCCACAACCGGAAAATCATGGATTCGGCCGGGAAAACGGCGGACAAGTTTGCTTTGGCCAGCACACCCATGCAGAAGGTGGCGGATACCCTGGGCAGTCATCTGAACCTGGTGGTCAGCGCTAGCAACCAGTTCAACAGCCATGTGGACCAGAATGTCCAGAAGCTGGTCCAGGCCAGCCAGAGCAACCAGAAAGACCTGGAACTGATCCGGGATTCCATGAGCACCATACGCAGTGCCTGGGAAAACTATCAGCAGACCTTCCAGGGAGTCAGCCGGGAAATGCGGGAAGCCACCGAAACCTTGGGCCATTCTCTGGAACAGTACAATACCTCCACCAGCAAATGGCTTTCTGAAACCCTCAGTCAGTATGACAAGAGCATCAAAGAGGCTATGAATTCCGTGTCCACCATCAACCAGAGCCTGAGTGATTCCATCCAGGATCTGTCAGACGCCATGGAAAAGAACAGACGGCATTAAGGAGACTTTTGAATGTGGAAGAAAAAGAAGGAACAACGGGCAGGACAGCAGGGGGATGCCTTTACCACCTCGGTCAGTGACCTGATGGCCGGGCTCCTGAGCATCTTTATCCTGGCCTTGTGCTATTTCATGCTGAATTTCCAGACGGTGACCAACAAATACACCGGGAATACGGAACTGCGGAACCAACTGCTGAAGGACGTGGGGAAGGATCTCCAGGCCCAGGGGCTCCAGGTGCGGATCGATACCAAGCAGGGGGTGCTGCGGATTCCGGAAAGTGTGCTGTTTGAATCTGGGGAAGCCAACATCAAGGACCAGGGCCAGGCGGCTGTGGGCAAGCTGAGCCAGTCCCTGCTGAAAACCATGACCCGTCCGGAATACCGGGAAGCTCTGGAAACAGTTTTCATCGAAGGCCATACGGACAATGTACCCATCCACAACGAGTTTTTCCAGTCCAACTGGGAACTTTCCACCCAGCGGGCTATCAATACCTGGAACCTTATGCGGAATGATGTACCGGAATTCAACTGGCTGGTGAATCCCCGGGGAGAGCCCATCTTCTCCTGCTCCGGCTATGCGGAAACTCGGCCGGTACGGGAAAACGGGCTGGATCCCAATTCGGAAGAAGGAAGAGCCGCCAACCGGCGGATCGACATCCGTTTCGTCATGATGCCTCCTCAGGATCCCAGGGAAAAGCCTTCCGGAGGCGGCCATGGATAAATCGCTGCGGAACAGTCTGGAACGGCTGAAATCTTTTAAAATCCTCCTGCCCGAAGTCTGCCAGCATCCCGGAAAGCCGGTGGAACTGGAAAAATGGCTGAAAAAGACCGTATCCGATTCCGGAAGACGGCCGGCACTGGATCCGGTGACCATGGAAGAACTCTATACCAAGGTGAAAGGACAGGAAAGAGGGAAGAAAGTGCCGCTGGACTTGAAACGCGAAGTCCCTTTTCTGCCGGTCCTGCTGACTCAGGATAAGAAGGAAAAACCCCGTTTCTATGAAGCCCTGCTCCAGGACATCCTGAAGGTCATCCAAGAGGGAACTCCCCGTTCCGCCCGGCGGAACACCTTCCGGAATCTGGTATTTGCCTACTTCACCGTATACGGACAGCCTTACAAGGGGGAACGGCTGCAGAAATGCATCTCCCTGTTTCTCCAGAAAGATCCTGAACTGCTGCAATCGGTGCTGTATCTCCGGAACCGGAAGCAGCTGCTGAAACCCAACGGACACAAGCTGCTGACCCGGGAAATCCAGAAACAGCGAAGCTTCCGGAAGGCGCTGGAGGAATTCTGCTGGCCGGTGAACCTGTGGTATGGATCCTTTTCCCAGTGGGCCGTCAAAGATTTTTTCCAGCTGGAGGAAGAGGACGACTGGGATGAACTGTTCGGCGTGCTGAAAGAAATTTGTGAGGACAAAGCCTGTGGGAACATGGTCCCTTATGCTGCGGCAAAGATGATTTACCTGACAGACCGATCCGGTGACGGAAACCGGGAAAAAGAAGTGCGGATCCTGCTGTTCCAGGCGCTGGGAGATCCCCGGGATCCGGGTGCCAGCCTGAACTGGGTGGATGTGGAGGAAAGAGCCCGGGATATTTTCCTGTCCTGGTTGAAAAAGAACGATCTGAACCTGTTCTTTACCATTATTTCCAAGACGGTACGCCAGGTGGCCACATCGGAAAACATGTGGAAATACCGGAAAAACTTTTGGGAAAAGTATCTGGATGCCATGTACTATACCCGGGTGTTCCTAGGCCCCGATGCAGAACGGATCGCCTGGCGCATGGAGCTGGCCAAACAGGGAATGGGCTTTGGACGGCTAAACGGGTCAGGAGATTCAATGAGAAGTCTGCTGATGTTCAGCATTGGAGATTATGTTTTTATAGAAGCCAGTCACAATGGCAAACTAAGAATTTGGAAAAGGGGAAAAGAGCCCCTGCCTTTTTATCAGGCGAAATATACGTATAAAGGTTTTTCTTATTCGGACGTAACACAGGCTTCCAATGTGGAGGCGGATTTTGTCCATTCCAGTTCAGAAACCGGTTCCTGGCAGCGGAAGGTCAATGAATGGGTGCGGAGACACTGTGGAGTACAGCCCAAAGAAAGCCGATGGAGGTAAAATATGACCAACCACCACTTTTGGATAGCCCAAGAGAAAGGATATTTTTATCCCTGTCACCAAACAGAACCTGCAGGAGACTGGCCACTGATCCAGGGACAGCTGGAAATCCTGGCCTCTGAAGGGAAAGTGGAGGAGAAATCGGAAGGATTCCTGCTGCCCCATGTCCAGGCGGTGGACCTTGATCCGGAAATTTCGGAAATCCTGGAACTGCCGGATTATTTCCCTTATACAATCACCCTTCGCAGTCATGGCAGCCTGGGCTCCCCGTCCTTTCGATATGAAGAGGAATATCTGCGTCCGGACGGAACACCTTTTTATGGAATCAAAGTGGTGGGTTCCTTTGTGGAGCTGAGCCGGGAAACCTGTTACCGGTTCAACCGTGACCAGTATGATTTGCTGAGCCTGGTGGAAGAAAGCAACCGGGAGAGCCAGAAAATCCAGGACAGAGGGGAAGTCAGTCAGTACAATACTCTTCAGCTGGCCCGGATCAAGGAACGGGCGGTAAAAATCCATGCCACCCTGGACCGATTCATGGAACGGCAGAAAGTTGTTACGGCTGACAAGCTTTCCGTGCGGCTGGAAAAGAATCCGGACGGTTCTTTTTCCGTACTGCCGGTCCTCTTGCGGAGGGATGGGGATTCCTATACCCGGATCGAAGCAGATTCGCTGGACCAGGGGTTTCGGAGCAATCCCTACAACACACGGAAAATCTATGGGCCGGATAAGACCCAGTATGTTTTCACTCCAGAACAGGCGGAAGGCATCCGTCAAATGCGCCAGTGCCAGCGGCTTTCTCCGGAGGCGGCCCGACAGGTGGCAGAACATCCCCGGGAGGTTTTCGGCTCTGAAGCCTTTGATTTTGATTTGGGTGTGTACGGGGACAGGGTGGTTTCCATTGGGGAATTCCTGGCTCCGGATCTGCCTTTTTCTCTTAGCTCCGGACGGAACTGGCTGCCTCCGGAAGGAACCGTTGAAGAAGATGGCCGGAAAGGTTCAGTCCATAAGACGGAGACACTTCATCTGGAGGAAAAGGACTATCCGGAATTGTTCCTGAAGGTCAGCGATGCTCTGGACCGGGGAGAAAAACGGATTGTCCTGGGCAGTCAGGAAGTGGAACTGACACCAGAATTTTTGGACTATGTGGATCAGCTAAAGGCAAAAGCTGCAGAAAAACAAACGGAACAGGTACAGGGACTAGAAAATACCGGAGAAAAGAAAAAAGACGCGTCTCTGCAAATCCAGGAGAATTTCCTTTCTCAGGAATATCATTTCCGGAAAGCAAAACGGGAAAAGCAGCTAGACGGGAACCGTCTGGGAAGCTTTCTGGGCAAGGGACTCAAAGAGGGTATCCGCCCCATGCCCCATCAGCAGGTGGGAATGGAACAACTGGCGGCCTGCTGGGAGAGTGGTTGTCATGGGGTGTTGCTGGCAGATGATATGGGTCTGGGGAAAACCCTGCAGGCTTTTGGATTCTTGTCAGCACTGAAGAAAGCCTATGGCAGCAGGGACATGGCATCGGTATTGATCGTAGCACCGGTTTCCTTGCTCCAGAACTGGATGGAAGAATACCGGAAATTTGTGGCAGAGGGCGTATTCGATGGTATTGTGCCCATGTATGGCAGTGAGCTGAAAAAACACTGGGCCCGGAATCCGGACGGAAGCCGCTGTTATTTCCGGCCCCCGGACCCCAATCTGAAAGAAGTTTCCATGCTGGATTTTCAGGACCGGGAACGGCAGATTGATTACAGTCATAACCATCTGATTCTGACCACCTATGAAACTCTGCGGGAACTGCAGCTTTCTTTCGGCCGGGTGGCCTGGAGCGTTATGATCCTGGATGAAGCCCAGAAAATCAAGAATCCGGCCACCAGGACCTCTGTAGCAGCACGGGCCATGAACTGCGATTTTGGTCTTGCGCTGACAGGGACTCCTGTGGAAAACTCCTGGACGGATCTGTGGACCATTATGGACTTTGTGGAACCGGGCAAGCTGGAATCCCTGAAGGATTTCAACAGCCATTACCAGAGCCAGCTGAAGAACATGGAAAACGATGGAGCCCTGCTGAAAGAGCTGGGGGACCAACTGCGGAAGAATCTGGATCCCTGTTTCATCCGGCGGCTGAAGGAAGATGTAAATCTAGGGCTTCCTGCCAAAGAAATCCTTCGGTTCAAAGATCCCATGCCGGAAAAACAGCGGAAAATGTATGGGGAAGTGGTCCGGACGGCACGGCAGGAAATTCAGCCTGGAGAAAATTCCATGACCATGCTTCAGGCCATTGCCAGGCTGCGGGATATTTCTCTGTGTCCTTTCCTTGGCAGGGAGAAGACAAAGAACTATCCTCTCGGCGATCCGGATCTTTTCTTCGGATCGTCCGCCCGGCTGATGCGGACCCGAAAAATCCTGGATGAGGTGCGGGCCAAAGGGGAAAAAGCCCTGATTTTTCTGGAAAGCAGGAAACTGCAGCTGCTGCTCAGGACTTTTCTGGAAAAGGCCTATGGAGTTCAGGTGCAGCCTCCCATCAACGGGACCACACAGGCTGTGGCCAGACAGAAAATGGTGGACCAGTTCAACCGGTCCGAAGGGTTCCAGTTGCTGCTGCTGTCCCCGGAAGCAGCCGGGGTAGGACTGAATATTACCGGAGCCAATCATGTGATCCATCTCAGCCGTTGTTGGAATCCAGCCAAGGAAGATCAGGCCACGGACCGGGCGTACCGGATCGGACAGAAAAAGGCTGTGACCGTATATTTGCCCATGGCTGTGGATACGGATTTTCCGGAAGACGCATCTTTCGATCTGAATCTGGATGCCCTGCTGCAGTACAAGCGGGACTTGAGCCGGAGCGCCCTGTATCCCACGGAAGCCAGTGAAGAAAATGCCATGGCCATCCTGAAGCGGATCGAAAAGGCCGCAGGGTGAAAAGCAACAGAGCATCTTTTCCGTAACGATAAACGATATTCTGTACCCAATTCTCCCCACTTCTTCTGCTATACTGGAAGCAGGAAAACAAAAGGGGGGGTTATCATGAGCTTTGTATTGGCGGAGGATATGGATTTTGGTACGGTGGAAACGGCGGTCTATGGGTATGTGAATTTTTGCCAGGGACCGGATTTCTATGAATTCCGGATGAGTCCGGAGGCAGCACGGCCTTTTATAGATAAAATCGATGAGGCACTGGCTGGGCTTAACGGTGTTTTGCAGAAGCTGGATCCCCAGTCCGGACCTCTGGAACAGGCCATTTACCGGGAAGGGGACGAGGAAAACCCGGGGACCATCGTGTTCACCGCCTGTCTCTTAGGGCCTGTGGCCATCGATGGAGATTGGATGGAGGAAGGCAGGGCGCTGGACTTCATCGATAAAATGGACCCGGAGGGGAAATTGCATGTGACCTGTGACTTCATCGCAGACCAGTGTGATTTCGGCAATATTGTGGCCCTGCAGCTGAAACGGCTCGATGAGAGGGGCTGATTAAGACGTCAGACACGGTCCTGACGGGCCTTGAGACATCAGACGTCAGCCTTGTCCGATTTAGCAGCAGGTCCGGACTGCTTATCGCCAACAAGCTTTCATCTGACTCCTGAAAGACCCGCCAGGGTTGGTCTGATTTCTGATCCCTGAAAGGCCTGGCGGGCCGATCTGACATCTTGCTTATAGAAAGAGGTGTTTTCCTATGCTGACAGTGAACCGAATCGTGGGGCGGGGGCTGCTCCTGGGCTGCCTGCTGGTTTCTCTTGGGGCAGGGCGGACGGTCCTGGCCCGGGAGCCGGTGATTACGTCTAATCTGGGAGGCCTGGCTATCAGCTGTTCCATCCACCGGGACCAGGCTGCCGTGGCAGGGGTGACCACTGGATCCACCCAGAGCCAGGTAGAAGAGATCCTGGGTATGCCCCAGTCCGTGCAATACGGCCGGGGGACCATGGAATATTCCTATCCCTCCAGGACCTTGCTGCTGGTGCATTTCAGTCCGGAGAGGCCCTATGTACTGACGGACCTGAAAACGTCCAAATGGGGAGATGGGACTCCTGACGGGGTGCAGGTGGGCATGGGGGAAACGGTGTTGAATGATGTGTACGGCCAGGCGGATTCCGTATGGACCCGGCAGTATGATTCTCCCAAGATTCCGGCGGAGGAAAACGCCAAAAACCACGCCAGGCTGGATGAAACCATCTACGAATACCACGCCAACAAAACCACCACCTTGGCCTTCAGGGTAACCAGGGGCGTCATCCGGGAAATCCATATCCATCAGGCGGAGTGACAAAGAGGGGACGGCTGCAAAAAACATGCATCCGTCCTTTTTTTTGGTTCTTTGTCAAATGTTGGGGTAAGCTCCAATTCATCTACCACACACGGACGTGAGCGATTTTTGCTCACGTCTGTTTTTATTTTAATTTCACCATCGAAAGCAGTAAAATCCGAGAACGGAATC
>NZ_JBQOUY010000059.1:0-1798 GCF_052216985.1 Acidaminococcus nyctereutis | reverse complement strand
GGGGCTGTGAAATAATAGCTCCATGAAAACGAAAGGGACTTTCGATTCTTGTGAATCGAAAGTCCTTTTTCGTGTTAGAATTTAACTGCTATGAAAAACCTAACTGTGTATTATGGTACTCCCAAACAGGGAATTTTACCAGCATTTTTTTCTGAGTGCCTGGATATCACAGATCCGGTTTTCACATTTGACAGATTTATGGAGGAAATCGATTTACGCAAATATCTGAGCAAACTTCCTGCTCATGAGTTGGGAAGAATCAGATATAATCCCATCAATATGTTGAAAACGGTTCTGTTCGGGTTTATGGATGAAGGATGCATCTCTCTCAGAAAGCTGGAAGACAATTGCAAAGTCAATATCCGCTATAAATACCTTATGGACGGTAAACACCCGTCCTATCGGACTTTCGGATATTTCATCAATACTGTCCTGATGAATCAAGCTGAATCGCTCTTTTATGAAATTACCCAAGAAATCATCACCAAAGAGCATGTGGACCTGGACCACCTCTATATCGATGGCTCCAAATTCGAAGCCAATGCCAACAAGTACTCCTGGGTCTGGAAAAAAGGTACGGAGAAATCGAGATTCCGGCTGTTTGCCAAAATCTCAGCACTCCTGGAAGAAATCAACGAGATGCTGAGCTGTGGTGGACTGAAAGCCGAAATCAATTCAGAATATGCTCCTGAATATCTGGAGCTCATCCTGAGCAAACTTCACGACATCTGGGAACTGGACGAGGAAAGATTTGCCCATGGCAAAGGACACCATAAGAGTCCGGAACAGCGGAATTACGAAAAACTAAAAGTGTATCTGCAGAAACTTAAGGAATATGGAAAGAAATTGAGTATCTGTGGAGAGAATCGTAATAGCTATTCTAAAACGGATCATTCAGCTACGTTTATGCGGATTAAGAGAGACTACATGGGAAACGACCAGCTGCTGCCGGCATATAACGTCCAAGTTGGCATAGCTGATGAATACATAGCGGTCCTTGACGTAAACCAGTACAGATCAGATATGGATTGCTTCGTTCCCCTTCTGGAAAAGTTTTATGAGCACCATGGGATCTATCCGAAATATCCAGTAGCTGACGCAGGGTATGGTTCATTCAATAACTATCTGTACTGCAGCGAACATGGGATGGAAGCCTGTATGAAATTCCCCATGTTCTTCAAAGAAACGACGGACAAGAAGTATCACGAGGACCCATTCCGTGCGGTTAATTTCAAGACGACGGTTGATGGAGCGTTGCTCTGTCCCAATGGAAAGAAGTTCAAATTCGTCTACAGGAAAAACATTCAAGGCAACCAATATGGCCGTCAGGAAGAAATCTATGAATGTGAGGACTGCAATGGCTGTCCTTATGCAGAACGTTGCAAGAAAACACCTCATAACAGACGGATCAGCCTGAATCGTGAACTTACAAAGGTCCATGCTGACGTCATCGGACGATTGACAGATACCCGCGGATTTCTGCTGAGAAGGAACCGTGCTATCCAGGCAGAAGGTACTTTCGGAGTGATGAAGAACGATCGGGAATATGACCGGATTGTCCGAAGAGGCATGGATTCAGTGAAAATGGAAGTTTTTCTGGTTTCTATTGGCTTCAACCTGTACAAATACCATAGGAAGCAGCAGGCACATATGGATATGGCAGCTTAATTTTAAAAAGCTGAGTTTTGGGGGGAAGGGGGAAGTATACCCTTTTTCTCTTGCCTTTTACTGCCAGGAGTAAAAAGAGACAACAAAAAAGGAGCTGTGAAGAAATGAATCCTCATTTCTTCACAGCTCC
>NZ_JBQOUY010000058.1:0-2188 GCF_052216985.1 Acidaminococcus nyctereutis | reverse complement strand
AAAATGATCCATCATTTTTCGATGCCTCTTTCTTTGTCTTTCAGTCCGCCCCCTTGGGAGCGGGGGACCGTGCTTGCCCGGTGGTGGGGGTGTCTGTCGATTGACGTCGGTTGTCTCCGTTGCTGTCACCGCCAGGCGGGGCACCCCTGCCCGACGCCGCTTCCCGTCGCTAAAATTTTCGGCCTCGCCATTCGAATCCGCTTCCCGCCAACGCGCTGACGCTTGAACGAGGCTCCCAGCGGATGAGCGAAACCGAAAATTTCTTCACGCTCCGCTCAAGGGTCGTTCAGTGGTGCCCCGCCTGGCTCTGTTCCTACTGTTTCCTAAAAAAACACAATAAAAAAAGACTTCCGGTCTCCAAGAGGCCGGAAGTGGTGTAAAATTTTAGTATGCGAAACAAAATTTTACCTAAGGATTATACAAAATTGGGCACAGTTTTGCAACTCCATTTGCCCATGGATATTGAATATTCGATTCCTAAAGATAATCCGGTCTGGCTGGTTCGCGATGGTGTAGAAAGGATGAACCTAGGCAAATTGTTTAGCACTTACTCTCATCTGGAGAGAAATGAAGTGGACCCACGCCAGATGCTGGAAATTGTTATCTTTGCTGCGATGCACGGGGTGCGCAGCTCCCGTGCCATCGAGGATTTCTGCCAGAACCGGATTGACTGCTGGCTCCTGCTGGATGGGAAGAAAGCCCCAGACTACTCCACCATTGCCCGGTTCCGTTCCCTCCATCTGGCAGCCTGTGCCAAAGACGTCCTGGTAGAGATGGACCGCTATCTGGGTTACCATGGTGAACTCTCTGCTGATACGCTGTTCATCGACGGGACCAAGATCGAGTCCTTCGCCAACAAGTACAAGTTTGTATGGAAAAAAGCCGTCACCAAGCGTCTGGGCAAAATGATGGAGGAGATTCCGGCATTTTTCCTGGAAACGGAGACATCTTTCGGAATCTGCATCCGTCATGGAAATGAATTGCACAAGCGGCATCTGAAGAAACTCTACCGCAAACTCATGAAGCTGAAAAAAGAGTCAAACACTATCTTCGTCCACGGTACCGGCAAGCGGAAGACCCCTTTGCAGAGGGCTGTGGAACAGCTCCAGGGGTATATCTCCCGGCTGAAGGATTACGAAACAAAACTGCACATCTGTGGAGACCGCAACAGCTACGCAAAGACAGACCACGATGCCACTTTCATGCGGATGAAAGAAGATGCTATGCTGAATGGGCAGTTGAAGCCAGGCTACAACATCCAGTTTGCTGTGGATGCGGAATATGTAGTGTGAACGGGAGAGAGCCCCTGGCCCACTGATGTGAAGACACTGATTCCCTTCCTGGAAGATCTGCGGGAACATCTGGGAAGCAACTACCGTAAGATAGTGGCCGATGCGGGGTATGAAAGTGAGGAAAATTACGAGTATCTCCTGAAAAATGAAATGATTTCCTTCATTAAGCCGAATAACTACGAGATTTCCAAGAAGCATTCTTTCCAAAACGCAATCTGGCGCAGAGAAAACATGGCCTATGATGTGACAACTGACAGTTATCTCTGTGCCAATGGAAAACAGGTAAAATGCGAAGGCACGAAAAAAAGAAAGAGCCGGAGCGGATACGTGATTGAGAATACAGTGTATGCGTGCCACGATTGTACGGGATGTCCGTACAAGAAGGATTGCATCAGGGGTAACAATTCCAAACAGCCCTTGGAGCAGAGAGAGAAACATTTTGAGGTTTCAAAACGGCTCCTGGAATTGCGGGCAGAAGATAAGGAACGGATAACGTCGGAAGAGGGAAAACTGCTGAGGATGAACCGGTCGATCCAGTCGGAAGGTGCCTTTGCAGATGTGAAAGAAACTCAGCTGTTCCGCCGCTTCCTGGGGACTGGGCATCTAAATGCGCTTACAGAGACCGTGATCTGTGTTCTGGCCCACAACTTCAACAAATTGCACCACAAGATACAGAACGGAACCCAGGGCAGATATCTGTTTCCCTTGCAAAAGCTTGCCTAACCCGCCTGCATAACTAAAAAGTGAGCAAGAAAAAAGCCGCCAAAATGGACGGCTTACATTGTTGTATCCAATTTTAGGGAATTCGAGATGTTTTTTTCGATTTTCCATTGAAGACTTTAAAACTGAAGAAAAAAGAAAGCTGTTGCATGTGTGAAAACCTCACACATGCAACA
>NZ_JBQOUY010000057.1:1484-2737 GCF_052216985.1 Acidaminococcus nyctereutis | reverse complement strand
AAATGTCAAATGGGGAACCCGAAAACGTTTTGCACAAGGGATTCCTAATGGACGGTTTCGAATCTATGGATACCGTTGGCAGGGAGATCAGCTTGTCCCTGAGCCCAAGGAAGCGTCTGTTGTAAAGCTCATTTATGACAACTTCTTAAAAGGCCTGTCCGCTGAGACCACGGAAAAGCAGCTGGAAGAAATGGGAATGAAATCCTTTAATGGGAAACATTTCGGGAATTCGGCCGTCCGGAGAATTTTAGAGAATATTACTTACACCGGTAATCTATTGTTCCAGAAAGCCTATTCGGCAGACCCCATCACCGGAAAAACCAAAATCAATCATGGAGAACTCCCACAATATTTTGTGGAAAATACACATGAGGCCATTATCCCCATGGAAACCTATAAAAAGGTACAGGAAGAAAGGGAAAGACGGCGGGAACTGGGGGCTTTGGCAAACTGGTCCATCGATACCTGCTGTTTTACCACCAAAATCAGGTGTGGAATCTGCGGGAAGAGTTTTGTGCATATTCGCAGTAAACGGAAAAATAAGGATTGCTGGACCTGTATTTCCCATAAAGAGAGAGGAAGAACCTGCCGTTCTAAGGGAGCTATCCCACAGAAAGTCCTAGTCAAGGAATGCACAGAAGTCCTGGGGCTTTCCGAATTCGATGAAAAAGTCTTTCTGAATCAAGTGGATAAAATTGTAGTCACTGAGCCACATGTGATGGTGTTTCATATGAAAAATGGAGAGCAGATTACACGGCAATGGGTTTCTACTGCCCGGAAGGACGCATGGACTAGTGAACGCCGGAAGGAATGGGGAGAAAGACATAAGCTAAAAAGCACAAATCCCAATCGAAAGATATTCAATGAGTTCACGGGGTTTATCAAATGCGGGAAATGTGGGGAAAATTACAGGAGCCAACAAACTACATATTCTGATGGAAAAAAGGAACGGTACTGGCGGTGTGCTGGTATATGTGGCAATGAAGCCATCAAAGACAGCACTATGAAAAAGCTAACTGCTTCTGTGCTGGGACTGGACACTTTCAATGAGGAAAAAATGGATGAATCCCTTGAAAAAGCAGTTGTCCTGAATGGAGAAATAACATTCCATTTTAAAGATGGCCATACGGAAACCAGGCAATATAGAGAAAGAAAACGGGGAACCCGTCATAGCGAAGCGTATCGGGCTTATATGCATGAAATCATGCAATATGCAAAACGCAAGGACCCAGAGGCTAAAAAAATAATGCTTG
>NZ_JBQOUY010000057.1:0-1384 GCF_052216985.1 Acidaminococcus nyctereutis | reverse complement strand
TTTGCTAGAAATACCGTCGATAGCCTTTCCACTATTCGGAAATTAAAAGAACACAAAATAGAGTGCTACTTTGAAAAGGAAAATATCTGGACTTTCGACAGCAAGGGAGAATTGCTCCTGACGATCATGAGTTCCCTGGCCCAGGAAGAAAGCCGGAGTATTTCAGAAAATGTCACCTGGGGTCATCGGAAGCGGTTTGCCGATGGCAAAGTCAGCGTCGCTTACAGCCGTTTCCTGGGATACAAGAAAGGCCCGAACGGTGGGCTAGTAGTTGTACCAGAAGAAGCAACAACGATCAAGCTCATCTACAAGCTATTCCTAGAAGGCTTGGGAACAACAACTATTGCCAAGCAACTAACAAAACGAGGACTTAAAACCCCAGGAGGAAAATCCAAATGGAGTGCACGTACGGTTTACAGTATCCTTCAAAACGAAAAGTACAAGGGAGATGCACTTCTACAAAAAAGCTATACGGTTGATTTTTTGACAAAGAAAACGAAAATCAACGAAGGGGAAGTCCCCCAATACTATGTAGAGCATGACCATGAAGCCATTATTGAACCTCAGACCTTTGAAATGGTGCAAGCGGAACTGAAGCGTAGAAATAAAGCACGGAAGTACTTCAGTGGTACTAGCATCTTTTCCACCAAAATCCAGTGTGCTGAATGCGGAGGATGGTTCGGTGCGAAGGTCTGGCACTCCAATGACAAGTACCGCAGGATCATCTACCAGTGTAATAATAAGTTCCGAAACAATACAGGGTGCAGAACGCCGCATCTGACAGAAGAGGAAATCAAGATGTACTTCGTCCGGGCAATGAATCAGATGATTACAGAGAAGGATGAGATTATCCAGACCATCGAGGATGCTAGGCAGGTGATCTGTGACAACGGAGACCTTCTAGCCAAACGAGATGCCATGCAGAAGGAAATCGGCATCCTGGTGGAAATGGCCCAGAATGCTGTGGAACGGAATGCAGGGGTGGCGCAGAACCAGGAAGAGTACCAAAAACAGTATGATGACATCATCAGCCGCTATGATGCAATGAAAATTGAGTACGAACAACTGTGTGAGAAGATTGAAAACCGCCAGGATCGGAATGAGCAGCTTGGACGGTTCATTCAGGAACTGAAAGGTCGGAAGAACCTGCTCACCGAATTTGACCATTCACTCTGGTGTGCCCTGGTCGATAAAATGATAGTAAAAGATAAAGAGAATGTAACCGTGGTCTTTCAAGACGGGACGGAAATCAAGGCATAAATAGAAACCGCTTTGCAGAAATGCAGAGCGGTTTTTTCTTTGTCCAAAACACCAGGCATGTCAATTTTAACAGCAATTGCAGGGGGCTTCTGGGGTGCACTTCACTTTGCACCCCAGGGTGCAT
>NZ_JBQOUY010000056.1:0-2838 GCF_052216985.1 Acidaminococcus nyctereutis | reverse complement strand
GCTGAGTTTTGGGGGGAAGGGGGAAGTATACCCTTTTTCTCTTGCCTTTTACTGCCAGGAGTAAAAAGAGACAACAAAAAAGGAGCTGTGAAGAAATGAATCCTCATTTCTTCACAGCTCCTTTTTTCTTTATGTACAACAATGAGACTTTACAAATTGATGAAAAATCATGGATAATAACAAATTCAATGACAGGGTAAGTCCTCAGATTAAAAAGAAATGTCTAAAAATTCCACCAAAACCTATTGCTTTTTTTCAAGAAAAGAGGTAATATTGTTGTCGACAAGAATTGTCGACAAAAGTTGTCGAGCAAAATGGGAGGCGGAAAAAAATGATCGCAATAATTGCAATCGTAATGATCGGTATCATGATGTATGTGCTGATGAGGAACAAGGCTCACCCGGTAATTGCCTTTTCCATCCTGCCAATCTTGGCTGGGATCGTCCTGGTATTTACCGTAGGGGTCAACGGGCCCAAGGGTGAAGCTCTGACCCTCAGTCAGCAGATCGGTGTTGTCATCGAAAAATGGGCAGCCGGCGGTGTGAAGACCACCATGTCCAACGCAACCCTGTTCATCTTCTCCATCATGTATTTCGGGATGATGAGCGACGCCGGGATGTTCGATCCTATCGTCCACGGGCTGACCAAGATTTCCGGGAGCGACCCTGTAAAGGTCTATCTGACCACTTGCCTGATCGCTCTGGTCTCCCAGGCTGATGGTGCTACCGCTACCACCTACCTGGTTACGATTCCTGCAATGTTACCTTTATTTAAGAAACTGAAACTGAATGTCCTGAGCATGCTGTGCCTCATCGGTGTGACCACCGGGAACTGGAACATGGTTCCTTGGGGCGGCACCATCATCCGTACGGCAACTACGGTGACCAACCTGGGTGTCCCGGCAACCCCGAACGGACTGTGGACCAAGATTCTTCCTACCGAACTGCTGGGCATGGTACTGTCCCTGGCACTGGCTGTCTGGTTCGGGACCATGGACCGGAGACGCCTGACCAAAGAATACGGCCCTGATTACTTCAAGAATTTCAAAATCGACGGACCGCAGATCGACCAAGAAACTGATGATCTGAAACGGCCGAACCTGCTGGCCTTCAACCTGATCCTCACCATCGTTGTGATCGTCTCCATGGTGGTCACCAAAGTCCCGGCTTACCTGGCCTTCATGCTGGGCACTGGTGTAGGCGCCTTCGTGAACTACCGGGGCCTGGCTCTCCAGACCAAAGTCCTGGAAAACCATGCCAGCACTGCCATCGGCACGGCATCCACTTTCCTGTGCGCCGGCGTATTCCTGGGTATCTTCAAGGATTCCGGCATGACCCTGGCTCTGGCTAACCTGATCCTGGGGATCCTGCCCCATGCTCTTCTGATCCATGCCGGCCGTATCATCGGTATCCTGGGTTCTGTAGTCGGTCTGGTATTCAGCCCGGATCTGTATTATTACTCCCTGCTGCCGGTTGTGGGCGAAGTGGTGAAGGCCGTTGGCGGCAGCCCCGAAAAAGTCGGCTTGGCTATGCTGATCGGCGAAAACATCGGTGTTCCTATTTCTCCCTGCGTACCGACCACGTTCCTGGCCATCGGCCTGGCTGGTGTACAGCTGAAGGATCACATCCTGTATTCTGTGAAATATGACCTGCTGGTATCCCTGATCATGGTGGTCTTCGCTATGATGATGGGTGTGGCTTGATGAAATATCTGCAATTGTGTGATAGATCTTAGGAGGTAATTGGTAATGGATGATGCAAAAGGTCTTTTGGAAGGTGTCGTTGTACTGGATCTGACCCGTGTGCTGGCAGGGCCATACTGCTGTGCTCTCCTGGCTGATATGGGCGCTACGGTGATCAAGATCGAGAACCCCAAAGGCGGGGATGATTCCCGGAAGATGGGACCCTTCATCAACGACAACTCTGTATACTATGCCAACTTCAACCGCAGCAAATATGGCTGCACCATCAACTTCAAAGCCCCGGAAGGGAAAGAGATGTTCAAGGAAATGGTGAAACAGGCCGACGTGGTCATCGAGAACTACCGGCCCGGCACCATGGAAAAACTGGGCCTGGGCTATGACGATGTGCTGAGCAAGATCAACCCCTCCCTGATCTACGGCGCCGTGTCCGGCTTCGGCCAGACCGGGCCTTACAGCCGGCGGGCTGGCTATGACATCATCGGCCAGGCCATGGGCGGCATGATGAGCACCACCGGCTGGCCCGGCGGCGAACCCACCCGTGTAGGCACCCCCATCGGGGATGTGCTGGGCGGCCTGAACCTGTGCATCGGCGTCCTGGCAGCCCTGGTGAACCGGGTGAAGACCGGCAAGGGCGAAAAGGTGGATGTGGCCCTGGTGGATTCTGTGGCCGCGGCTATGGAAAACATCACCATGATCTACCAGGCTACGGGCCGGATCCCTCAACGGATCGGCAACCGGTATGAATCCACTTATCCCTATGATTCCTTCCCGGCCAAGGACGGCAATGTGATCATCGGCACCGCCAACAACAAGCTCTATGACATCCTGTGCGATGTGATGGGCAAACCGGAACTGAAGACTGACCCCAAGTTCAAAGATGTGAAGGACCGGGTGGCCAACCATGTGGAAATGCGGAAGATCGTTTCCGACTGGACCAGCCAGTACACCATCGACGAAGTGGTGGAGACCCTGAACAAGGCCGGCGTGCCTTCCTGCCAGGTGAATACCCTGGACCGTCTGGTGAAGGAACCCCAGGTGGCGGGCGACCGGAAGATGTTCCCGGAAATGGATCAGCCGGGCATCGGCAAGCTGAACATCACTGCTGCTCCCCAGCACTTCACCCGTACCAAGGCCTG
>NZ_JBQOUY010000055.1:0-4000 GCF_052216985.1 Acidaminococcus nyctereutis | reverse complement strand
TGCGGAGATGATGGCATCTAATACGCCGTCTGAACTGAGAAGAGCCGCTATCCGGCAGCAAAATATGGCGGCAGCATAGTGTTTTGAATACCTAAAGGAAATTTACACACAAATATGGACTTGACTAAAGATTTAGCTCATATGAATCGAGTCGCATATACTACAGACGAGTATTATATTAAGATGTTAGATTTATGGTGGAATAATAATTTTAATACACCCCCTCATATTGATGTACAAGTTAATAGTCTAGATTTGTGTTGTGAAATGGTTTTTAATGGTAATGGTTTTGGAATTCTGCCTTCAGTTCTCGTTCCAGACAATCCTAATATTCATTGTATTATCTTAAAAGATAAATCTGGGGATCCTATTCAAAGGCATACCTATCTAGTTTATAAAAAAGAAATACTAGATGATGCTCTTTTTTTTGCTTTTTTCAAATTTATGAAAGAACATAAGTTTTCGACTTTTCTCCATTTAAGAAACTTAACAGCACATTAAAAATCATAATAAAAGTTCCAAGTTAAAATTTAAATTATTTTACTTGGAACTTTTATCATAATAAATTTGCATTATATCTCTTCCAATATGTTATTATACATTTTTTTTTTTTTAGATACACTCATAGTATTAGTAATAGCTATATAAAAATATTTTTCTTTTATAGCGTTAGTCTTCACTGTATAAAATGGGAGGGATTTGATACTATGTTATTTTTTAATGAGCCCATAAAAGCAGGCAGTGATGCCAAACACGACCTGATGGTCCAGCTGGAACTGGGCGGAGATTCCAGAGAAGTGGAAATCCACAGCAAAGTAGAAAAGAAATTCGGAGAAGCCATCCAGGAAGATGTGGAACAGGTCCTGGACGAATTCGGGATCCACGGCGTAAAGATCCAGATCGATGATCTGGGAGCTTGGGACTTTGCCATCAAGGCACGGGTCCGCACCGCTGTGAAGCGGGCCCTGGCACAAAAAGGAGGTAAACCGGCATGAACTCTTTGTACAGGACCATGTTCTTTGTTCCGGGAAATGCTCCTGGAAAAATCGCCAAAGCAGAAATCTATGGAGCCGATGCCCTGATCTACGATTTGGAAGATGCGGTTTCCGTCAATGAAAAAGATGCTGCCAGGGATTTGGTCAGCAGTTTCCTTTCCACGTACCGGCCGGACTGCCGGATCGGGATCCGGATCAACGGCCAGGATACGCCCTATTATGAAGACGATGTCCGGGCTATGGTCCCCCTGAAACCGGATTTTCTCCGCCTGCCCAAATCGGAGACCGCGGAAAATGTCCAGGCTCTGGATGCGCTGATCACAGAAATGGAACAGGCCAGCAAGATTCCCGTTGGGACGATAAAAATTGCCTGCTCCATCGAGACAGCTCTTGGCGTTTATAATGCTTATCAGATTGCCAAAGCGTCTCCCCGGGTCTTCGCCATCGGCCTGGGGGCCGAGGATTTCCGCACGGATATGCGGATGGCCCGCAGCGAGGATGCGAAAGAGATCCTATTTGCCCGGAACCAGATTTCCCTTTGTGCCCATGCTGCCAAGGTCATCCCCATGGATTACGTGAACAGCAATTTCAAGGATCCGGAAGGTTTCAAGAAAGACGTAGCCTTTGGGAAAATGCTGGGCTTCACCTGCAAATCCGTGATTCACCCCACCCAGATTGGGCTGGTCCATGAAGTCTATACTCCCACTGATAAGGAAATCGAACATGCCAAAAAAGTGGTGGCTGTCTATGAAGAAGCCATGGCCAACGCTTCCGGTGTCATCGCCTTGGACGGAAAGATGATCGATATGCCCATCGTAACCCGAGCCAAGGACGTACTGGCCTATGCCAAAGCGGCCGGAAAGGAGATCTGACCCATGGTTGACGAAAAATATATGGAACAAATCCGGAAAGTCCCTGGATGGGAAACAAAACAGGCCTTTTCCGGTGCCTACACTGCCCATCCGGAAGGTTCCCGGATGGCTCCCCGCCCGGTCAAATTCTTCCGTCCCGGTACGGACAAAGTGAAAAGCCTAGATTACATCCTGGATGCCATTGGGCTGAAAGACGGGATGACCATCTCTTTCCATCACTGCCTGCGGAACGGAGATGCGGTCATGCTGTATGTGGTGGACGCCATTGCCAAAAAAGGGATCAAATACCTGACCCTCTCTGCTTCTTCCCTGAGCAAGGTCCAAGACTGCCTGCTGCCCTATTTTGAAAGCGGTGTGATCACGGCCGTGGATACCAGCGGTGCCCGGAGCAAGCTGGGCAGCTTCATCCAGAAAGGCGGCCTGAAGAAACCGGCCATCTTCCGTACCCATGGAGGACGGGCCCGGGCCATTGAAACAGGAGAGCTCCATATTGATGCCACCTTCATTGCAGCTCCTGCCTGCGACCGGTTCGGCAACCTGAACGGGGTGGAAGGCAAGAGTGCCTGCGGATCCCTGGGCTATGCCATGCCCGATGCAGAGTATGCAGACCATGTGATTGCCGTCACCGACGGGCTTTCCGATATCCCACTGGATTATGTGAGCATTCCCCAGACCCAGGTGGATTATGTGACCACCGTGGACTCCATCGGAGATCCGGCCGGCATTGCTACAGGCTCCATCCGGGTCAGCAAGAACCCGGCGGAACTGCTGATTTCTCGGTATGCAGCCCAGGTGATCGCTGCGACGCCCTACTTCCATGACAATATGGTCTTCCAGTTTGGCAGCGGTGGCATGGCTATCGCTACGGCCGGCTACATCCGACAGGAGATGCTGGAAAAGAACTATACAGCAGCTGCCGGGGTCGGCGGGGTTTCCGGGTTCCACGTCCAGATGCTGAAGGAAGGACTGATCAAGACCTTCTATGATCCCCAGGACTTCGATCTGACCGCCATCGATTCCCTGCGGACAGATATCAAACATCACGAGATTTCTGCTTCCGCCTATGCCAATCCCTTTTCTGCCTGTCCCTATGTGAACATGCTGGATTTCACCGTACTCAGTGCCACGGAGATTGATGTGGATTTCAACGTGAATGTGCTGACGGACTCTTATGGCAAACTGCTGGGAGCACCCGGGGGCCATCCGGATGCGGCAGCCGGGGCCCAGATGACCCTGATCACCATGCCTCTCCTCCGGGGCCGTCTGCCCATGCTCCTGGACCATGTGACCACCGTAGTCACCCCGGGAGAAAGTGTAGATGTACTGGTGACGGAATATGGGATTGCCGTGAATCCTCGGCGCCCGGATATTGCGGAATGCCTGAAGGGCAAAGGTTTGCCCCTGACTTCCATCGAAGCCCTGCGGGAAAAAGCCATGCAGCTCTCAGGAAAAGCTTCTCCCCTGGAACTCAGCGACAAGATCTGTGGCGTGGTGGAATACCGGGATGGGAGCATCATCGATGTGATCCATGAACTATAAACAAAGCATTACAATTTTATATATAGATTATAAGTACTAAAAGTTAAATGCCACTGTCTTTTGGAACAGTGGCATTTTATTTATAACCGAATTTCTCCCAATCCATCCTTTCTCACTATAATTTCTGTACCAAATTTTTTCGATAGTTGAGCTAATCTTTTCATGAAATCTGCATTCCTTTTTATTTTGGGCAATCCACCCATTGATTTTTTTTGTTTAAACCCGCATTCTACTGGAAGTAATGTAACAGATTTTAGCTTGCCATCATGCATACGAATGCAAGGAACCACTGTCTCAAACGCACGGTGATCGGATTGGAGTCCTTTTTTAAAGCCTTGTGATCTTCTCTCAAACAAGTCATATATAGAATCATCCGAACTCAAATTATACATTTGATAAAAGTCTTCTGGGCCATTTGGTATATTTTCATTTTCAAGCATAAAATCTCCTAAAGAATAAAAAATGGGAGTCAAGTCCATATTTGTGTGTAAATTTCCTTTAGGTATTCAAAACACTATGCTGCCGCCATATTTTGCTGCCGGATAGCGGCTCTTCTCAGTTCAGACGGCGTATTAGATGCCATCATCTCCGCAT
>NZ_JBQOUY010000054.1:0-4321 GCF_052216985.1 Acidaminococcus nyctereutis | reverse complement strand
AGCTGAGTTTTGGGGGGAAGGGGGAAGTATACCCTTTTTCTCTTGCCTTTTACTGCCAGGAGTAAAAAGAGACAACAAAAAAGGAGCTGTGAAGAAATGAATCCTCATTTCTTCACAGCTCCTTTTTAAAAGAAAAAATGGAACACTTTCATGAAACAATACAGGATCCCGCTGGCGATCAGGGGGCCCACCGGCACTCCTTTGAAGAATACCACCCCGATGATGGTGCCCACCATCAGGGAAGCCACCACTTCTGGATCCGCTGTCATCAGCTCGGCCCCCCACCGGCCGAAAAGGGCCACGATACATCCCATGACCAAAGAAGCGATCCCCATGGGTGATTTGAATACGTTGAGGATATCGGAAATACCTAGGGCCCCAGTGGCGATAGGTGTCAGCATAGCGGCTGTCAGGACGATGACGCCCCAGTTCAGGCCATGACCGCCGAAAAACAGCAGTTTGTCCTGGGGCAGCACCACTTTCAGGATCACCAGGAGGATCGCGGACCAGGCAACGGTATTGTTATGGCTCACAAACCCAATAAGGGCCATCGCACCTAAAATCAAGTAAGGTTGGAGATTCTGCATAGACAATTCCTTTCCTTGAAAAAAACAGCCACTGCCTATTGGCAGTGGCTATTTCTGGTGCAGCAGAAATTATTTCAGTTCTACGGTAGCGCCAGCTTCTTCCAGTTTGGCTTTCATGGCTTCAGCATCAGCTTTGGCAACATGTTCTTTGATGGCGTTAGGAGCAGCATCAACAGCAGCCTTAGCTTCTTTCAGGCCCAGGCCGGTCAGTTCCCGGACAACTTTGATGACGTTGATCTTGCTGGCACCAGCATCTTTCAGGACAACGTCGAAGTCGGTCTTTTCAGCAGCAGCAGCGCCGGCAGCAGGAGCAGCAGCCACAGCAACAGGAGCAGCAGCGCTGACACCGAACTTGTCTTCCATGGCTTTAACCAGGTCGGCCAGTTCCAGAACAGTCATATTTTCAATGGCTTCCATAATTTGATCTTTATCCATTTTTCATACCTCCAAAATTTTTAAATGAAATGGGTAATAGGTTTACTCAGGCGACAGAGTCAGCCTGTTTTCCGATTAAGCAGATTCCTGCTCTTTCTTTTGCCGTACGGCTTCCAGGGTATACACAAAGTTGCGGATAGTCCCTTGCAGTACGTTGACCAGCCCGGAAATAGGGGCCTGCATGCTGCCAACCAGTTTGGCCAGCAGTTCTTCTCTGGAGGGCAGTTCTGCCACAGCCTTGACTTCGTCCAGGCCGATGACTTTCCCATCCAGGATACCAGCTTTGATTTCCAGAGCTTTATGATCCTTGCTGAAATCGTTCAGGATCTTGGCAGGGGCCACAGGATCTTCCGGAGAGAAGGCTACAGCCGTATTGTGTTCCAGATAAGCATCCAGTCCTTCGATGCCGGCTTCCTGGGCAGCGATACGGATGAAGGTGTTTTTCGCAACCATGTACTTCACACCAGCTTCACGCATCTTGCTTCTCAGCTCAGTATCTTCTGCTACGGTCAGACCGCAGTAGTCAACCAGGACGATTCCCTTGGAACTGGTCAGCAGGTCTTTCAGCTCTGCGACTTTCCCAGCTTTTTCAGGTCTAATATCATGCATCAGTAGTACACCTCCTTGCGTCAGAGTTTTATTAATCAACGAAAAGACCTCTCGGCGGGTCAGCCGGAGGTCATGTTTATCAACACTCCGACCTAGGCAGGTGAATGGTTCGTTAGGCTTCCGCGCCTGCTGTCTTGGGTCCGATGGTCATTTTCTATTTGATTATTTGTTGCTGTCGGCTTTCAGTACGTCAACAGGAACGCCAGGGCCCATGGTAGTGCTCAGGGTCACGCTCTTGATGTACTGGCCTTTTGCGCCGGAGGGTTTCACTTTGATCAGGGTGGTGATCAGAGTCAGATAGTTTTCCAGCAGCTTGTCAGCGTCAAAGGAAACCTTGCCGATGGCAGTCTGTACGTTACCGGCTTTGTCGGTACGGTACTCGATCTTACCAGCTTTGATTTCGTTGACGGCACGAGTGACATCCATGGTCACAGTACCCACTTTAGGGTTAGGCATCAAGCCTTTGGGGCCCAGGATCTTACCCAGACGGCCAACCGTACCCATCATATCAGGAGTAGCTACGCAGACGTCGAAGTCGGTCCAGCCGCCTTTGATCTTTTCTACGTATTCATCGGTGCCAACAAAGTCAGCGCCGGCTGCTTCAGCTTCTTTTGCTTTAGCGCCTCTTGCGAATACCAGCACAGTCTTGGATTTGCCAGTGCCGTTCGGGAGAACCAAAGCCCCGCGGACCTGCTGGTCAGCGTACTTAGGATCTACGCCCAGACGGACGGAAACTTCCACCGTGCTGTCGAATTTGGTCACAGAAGTCTGTTTTACCAGTTCTACTGCTTCCTTGGGGGAATATGCCTTGCCAGCTTCGATGAGCTTTGCGGCGTCGGTATATTTCTTACCAGCTTTACTCATTGTTTGTTCCTCCTTGTGGTTAAGCGGCTTTTGCCTCCCACAGATTGTCAGACATTAGTCTTCTACAGTAATACCCATGCTCCGGGCAGTACCTTCGACCATGCGCATAGCAGCTTCTACAGAGCCAGCGTTTAGGTCTTTCATCTTGCTTTCAGCGATTTCCCGAACTTTGTCCCGTTTAATGGTAGCGACTTTGTTCTTGTTGGGTTCGCCAGAAGCCTTTTCGATGCCACAAGCTTTCTTCAGCAGCACAGCTGCGGGAGGAGTCTTGGTCACGAAAGTAAAAGAACGATCTTCGAAAACGGTGATTTCAACAGGGATGATCAAGCCAACCTGTTTCGCAGTCCGTTCGTTGAAGTCTTTTACGAAGGCCATGATGTTGATACCAGCCTGGCCCAGTGCCGGACCTACGGGAGGTGCCGGAGTTGCCTTACCAGCAGGTACCTGCAGTTTAACCATCTTTACGACTTTCTTAGGCATAATTTACACCTCCTTACTTATTCAATAGCTTCCACTTGGGTGAATTTAACTTCAATGGGAGTCTCACGTCCGAACATCTCGACCATGACTTTGATCTTCTGCTGTTCGTCGTTGATCTCCGCTACCGTCCCCACCATATCAGTAAAGCCAGGAGCTTTGATGCGGACAGTATCATTCAAACCTACAGGGCATTCCATCCGGACAACAGGCGCTGCGGCTTCCTTGCCTGCAGCCTTTCCGCTGCCTTCTTTGGGCTGTGCCCCAAGGATGCGTTCAACTTCACGGTCAGATAAGGGAATGGGTTTCGTGCCAGTGCCGACGAAGCCGGTTACACCAGGGGTGTTCCGCACAGCATACCAAGTCCGATCGTCCACGATCATTTCGATCAGGACATAGCCCGGGAATACTTTCCGTGCCACGATCTTCTGCTTGTCATCCTTTGCGTCCACTTCATTCTGCATGGGAACCAGCACCTGGAAGATCTGTTCTTCCATGCCCAGGGAATGGATCTTGCTTTCCAGATTCATCTTGACCTTATTCTCATAACCGGAATAAGTATGAATGACATACCAGTGCTTTTGACCTTCCATGCTTATTGCACTCCCATCACTAAGCGAAACAGTACGGATAAGATAGCATCAATGGCCCAGATCAAGAAAGCAGAAAAGAGAGAAGAAACAATGACCGTAATGGTGTATCCGATCAGTTCCCGCTTTGTCGGCCAGGTCACCTTTTTCATTTCGGTTTTCACTTCTCGGAAAAAACCACCTGCACCAGAGGGGCTTTTCACTTCCGGGGTGAACTGAGATGCTGCCATAGTATCGCTCCACCTTATTTCGTTTCTTTATGCATCGTATGCTTCTTGCAGAATCTGCAATACTTCTTGATTTCGATACGTTCCGTATCGTTCTTTTTATTCTTCGTAGTCTGGTAGTTACGCTGTTTGCATTCAGTGCAAGCCAGGGTAATACCCACACGGTTTCCAGCTGCCATTCCTTAACACCTCACTTACATTCAAACTCTTGATTCCCAAAAGCCACCTATAAAGACTATCATAGAACTGTCAAGATGTCAACAAAAAACTGAGGCCGATGGATTGGTCGGCCTCAAGTTTTACATCCTCAGTTTGGATTAGCCTTCGATTTCGGTAACGACACCGGCGCCAACGGTATGGCCGCCTTCGCGGATAGCGAAACGCAGACCTTGTTCGATAGCGATTGGGGTGATCAGTTCCACATCCATCACCACGTTGTCCCCAGGCATAACCATTTCGGTGCCTTCAGGCAGGTGAGCTACCCCAGTAACGTCGGTGGTACGGAAGTAGAACTGCGGACGGTAGCCGTTGA
>NZ_JBQOUY010000053.1:1735-4508 GCF_052216985.1 Acidaminococcus nyctereutis | reverse complement strand
GCTGTGAGAGATCTCATCTTAAGGATGGTTTCACGCTTAGATGCTTTCAGCGTTTATCCGTTCCGGACGTAGCTACCCAACTATACCCTTGGCAGGATAATTGGTACACCAGCGGTCCGTCCACTCCGGTCCTCTCGTACTAGGAGCAGCCCCCTTCAAATCTCTTGCGCCCGCGATGGATAGGGACCGAACTGTCTCACGACGTTCTGAACCCAGCTCACGTACCACTTTAATGGGCGAACAGCCCAGCCCTTGGGACCGACTTCAGCCCCAGGATGTGATGAGCCGACATCGAGGTGCCAAACCTCCCCGTCGATATGGACTCTTGGGAGAGATTAGCCTGTTATCCCCAGGGTAGCTTTTATCCGTTGAGCGATGGCCCTTCCACTTGGATGCCACCGGATCACTAAGCCCTACTTTCGTACCTGCTCGCCGTGTTTGGCTCGCAGTCAAGCTCCCTTCTGCCTTTACACTCCGCGCGCGGTTTCCGTCCGCGCTGAGGGAACCTTTGGGCGCCTCCGTTACTCTTTAGGAGGCGACCGCCCCAGTCAAACTGCCCGCCTAACACTGTCCCGGCGATCGTTACTCGCTCGGTTAGAATCCCGATAATTGAAGGGTGGTATCCCAACGGCGGCTCCGGCAATCCCAGAGGACTGCCTTCCATGCCTCCCACCTATCCTGTGCATCAAGTATCAGAACCCAATATTAGGTTACAGTAAAGCTCCATGGGGTCTTTCTGTCCAGTCGCGGGTAACCTGCATCTTCACAGGTATTTCAATTTCACCGGGTCCCTCGTTGAGACAGTGCCCAAATCGTTACACCTTTCGTGCGGGTCGGAACTTACCCGACAAGGAATTTCGCTACCTTAGGACCGTTATAGTTACGGCCGCCGTTCACTGGGGCTTCAGTCGAATGCTTTGGGTCGAACCCGGACATCCTTCTTTAACCTTCCAGCACTGGGCAGGTGTCAGCACCTATACTTCAGATTTCTCTTTCGCAGGCACCTGTGTTTCTGGTTAACAGTCGCTTGGGCCTCTTCTCTGCGACCACACCGGGCTCCAGGAGCTAGTCCCTTCACCTTTGTGGCTACCCTTATCCCGAAGTTACGGGTACATTTTGCCGAGTTCCTTAACGAGGGTTCTCCCGCGCACCTTAGGATTCTCTCCCCGCATACCTGTGTCGGTTTACGGTACGGGCGGCAGCTTTCTCACTAGAAGCTTTTCTCGGCAGCGTAGGCTCAATCCCTTCGGGAACAAGTTCCCTCCGCGTCACGCCTCAGCCTCAGTTACCGGATTTGCCTGGTAACCAGCCTACACGCTTGCACACGATCTACCAATCTCGTGCGGACCTGCCTTCCTGCGTCACTCCTTCGTTCAAACGATCACTGCCGGTACTGGAATATCAACCAGTTGTCCATCTCCTACGCTCTCTGCCTCGGATTAGGTCCCGACTTACCCTGAGACGACGATCGTTGCTCAGGAATCCTTATGCTTTCGGTGGAATGGATTCTCACCATTCTTTTCGCTACTCATGCCAACATTCTCACTTCCCACCAGTCCACCGTACCTTCCAGTACGGCTTCAGCCCGATGGGAACGCTCCTCTACCACGCAAGCCTGAGCTTGCATCCATAGCTTCGGTTCCATACTTTAGCCCCGGGAATCTTCGGCGCAGGGCCTCTCGACCAGTGAGCTATTACGCACTCTTTAAATGGTGGCTGCTTCTGAGCCAACATCCTGGTTGTTTATGAGACCCCACATCCTTTTCCACTTAGTATGGCATTGGGGACCTTAGCTGATGGTCTGGGCTGTTTCCCTTTTGACAACGGGACTTATCTCTCGTAGTCTGACTCCCAGGCTCTGCAGCATAGCCATTCGTAGTTTGACAGGGTTCGGTAACCATTACAGTCCCTATCCCGATCAGTGCTCTACCGCCTATGCTTACTGCCTGAGGCTAGCCCTAAAGCTATTTCGAGGAGAACCAGCTATCTCTGCGTTCGATTGGAATTTCACCGCTACCCACGATTCATCCGAAAGTTTTTCAACACTCACCGGTTCGGTCCTCCACACGATTTTACCCGTGCTTCAACCTGATCATGGGTAGATCACTACAGTTTCGGGTCTACGAACACCAACTATCCGCCCTTTTCAGACTCGGTTTCCCTACGGCTCCGCATTTCCTGCTTAACCTCGCTGGTGCCCGTAACTCGTTGGCTCATTCTTCAATAGGCACGCCGTCGCTTGCGCTCCGACTGCTTGTAGACATACGGTTTCAGGTTCTCTTTCACTCCGCTCCCGCGGTTCTTTTCACCTTTCCCTCACGGTACTATGCGCTATCGGTCACTAAGAAGTGTTTAGCCTTGGAGGGTGGTCCCCCCGACTTCCCGCAAAATTCCTCGTGCTTCGCGGTACTCTGGATACTGGCCACTCATCCGATCTTTCATCTACCCGGCTCTCACGGTCTGTGGCTCACCTTTCCAGGTGATTCGACTAGATTGGACTTCGCTTATGCCAGTCCGTAACCCCAGGGAGCCGAAGCTCTCTGGTTTAGGCTCTGCCCTCTTCGCTCGCCGCTACTGTGGGCATCTCGTTTGATTTCTCTTCCTCCGGCTACTTAGATGTTTCAGTTCACCGGGTTCCCCTCCCGAAGGATGCCATCCCATGACGGATGGCGGGTTTCCCCATTCGGACATCCACGGATCAAAGCCTGCTTGCGGCTCCCCGTAGCTTTTCGCAGCTTACCACGTCCTTCATCGGCTCTTAG
Organism: Acidaminococcus nyctereutis; assembly: GCF_052216985.1. Lineage (NCBI taxonomy): Bacteria > Bacillati > Bacillota > Negativicutes > Acidaminococcales > Acidaminococcaceae > Acidaminococcus > Acidaminococcus nyctereutis. The sequence continues at coordinate 1,746 of NZ_JBQOUY010000053.1, read as the reverse complement.
TGCCAAGGCAT
>NZ_JBQOUY010000053.1:0-1635 GCF_052216985.1 Acidaminococcus nyctereutis | reverse complement strand
GACAGATGTGCGTCGACGAAGAATAGAAGCAAGCCCTCAGGCTCCTTCGGTTCTCCCTAGAAAGGAGGTGATCCAGCCGCTCGTTCTCGAACGGCTACCTTGTTACGACTTCACCCCAATCATCGGCCCCACCTTAGACAGCTGACTCCTAAAAGGTTATCTCACCGGCTTCGGGTGTTACCAACTTTCGTGGTGTGACGGGCGGTGTGTACAAGGCCCGGGAACGTATTCACCGCAGTATGCTGACCTGCGATTACTAGCGATTCCAACTTCACGCAGGCGGGTTGCAGCCTGCGATCCGAACTGGGGTCGGGTTTCTGGGATTGGCTCCGCCTCGCGGCTTCGCTGCCCTTTGTTGCCGACCATTGTAGTACGTGTGTAGCCCAAGACATAAGGGGCATGATGACTTGACGTCATCCCCGCCTTCCTCCAGGTTATCCCTGGCAGTCTCCTATGAGTCCCCACCGTTGCGTGCTGGTAACATAGGATAAGGGTTGCGCTCGTTGCGGGACTTAACCCAACATCTCACGACACGAGCTGACGACAGCCATGCACCACCTGTTTTCGTGTCTCCGAAGAGAGGGGCTTATCTCTAAGCCTTTCACTCAATGTCAAGCCTTGGTAAGGTTCTTCGCGTTGCGTCGAATTAAACCACATACTCCACCGCTTGTGCGGGCCCCCGTCAATTCCTTTGAGTTTCAATCTTGCGATCGTAGTCCCCAGGCGGGGTACTTATTGCGTTAACTCCGGCACAGAAGGGGTCGATACCTCCTACACCTAGTACCCATCGTTTACGGCCAGGACTACCGGGGTATCTAATCCCGTTTGCTACCCTGGCTTTCGCATCTCAGCGTCAGACACAGTCCAGAAAGGCGCCTTCGCCACTGGTGTTCCTCCCAATATCTACGCATTTCACCGCTACACTGGGAATTCCCCTTTCCTCTCCTGCACTCAAGACTTCCAGTTTCCAACGCCATACGGGGTTAAGCCCCGCATTTTCACGTCGGACTTAAAAGCCCGCCTACATGCTCTTTACGCCCAATAATTCCGGACAACGCTTGCCACCTACGTATTACCGCGGCTGCTGGCACGTAGTTAGCCGTGGCTTCCTCGTCAGGTACCGTCACTGCCGAAGTGTATTATAAATCGGCACGTTCGTCCCTGACAACAGAGTTTTACAACCCGAAGGCCTTCATCACTCACGCGGCGTTGCTCCGTCAGACTTTCGTCCATTGCGGAAGATTCCCCACTGCTGCCTCCCGTAGGAGTTTGGGCCGTGTCTCAGTCCCAATGTGGCCGTTCATCCTCTCAGACCGGCTACTGATCATCGCCTAGGTGAGCCGTTACCCCACCTACTAGCTAATCAGACGCAGGCCCATCTTCTGGCGATAGCTTACAAGTAGAGGCCATCTTTCATCCTCTCTCCATGCGGAGAGAGGATCACATTCGGTATTAGCATCCCTTTCGGAATGTTGTCCCCAACCAGAGGGCAGGTTGCCTACGCGTTACTCACCCGTTCGCCACTAAGAACATTCCGAAGAAAGTTCTCCGTTCGACTTGCATGTGTTAAGCACGCCGCCAGCGTTCGTCCTGAGCCAGGATCAAACTCTCCAAAATAGAGTATTTTGAAGAGCC
>NZ_JBQOUY010000052.1:0-4948 GCF_052216985.1 Acidaminococcus nyctereutis | reverse complement strand
GTAGGAAAATCCAAAAGTTTAGATTTTCCCACAATGCTTATCTTTTGGTCTTTGGTTCGGAATAGTGTAGTGCTGGCGGTCTATCTCTTGTTTTCGGTTGCTTGCTTCCTTACCGTACATGAGCATTTACGCCAGGGTTAGTCTTCTCTTTTAAATTGCATTCATCAAGCTCAACAGATTCTGATAGGAGTCTACCTGGTCATATACCACATCATCTTTTGAAATCTCATTGAAAAGTTTCTTGGCACAGGTAATCTTAGCCTGTTCAATGGGACGCAAATCCAGGCTTTCCATAGAGCCTTTCGTTTCAGCCACAAAGTAGATATGCTTTACGGTTCCCTTCTGAAAAGCTATCGCCCAGTCCGGTGCATAGTTCCCCACAGGAGTCGGAATCTGGAAGCCCCGCGGCAGCTTGGCATATACCACCACTTTATCGTCCAGATCCATATCTTCTGCAAATTTGCGTTCCACGGATTTTTCTGCCGTTCCATCAGCGAAAACATAATCCTGCACATTCTTCTTCGCCCGATAGGCTTTGGAAAAGTCCTTATTCTTTTCGGCTGTAAAGATGGTCGAATCGTAGGACCCGTCGGTCTGATTATAAGTAATATCATTGACAATCATAGCAGCTTTTTCTTCATTGATCAGCTTCGAAACCTTGGAAATAAATTCCTCGGGATTATACCGATACATGACGAATTTGACAGGAGAAATTCCTTTCAGGATTGCCGTAACCGTTCTTCTGGTCAAATGGGTCCTGGTTCCAATCTGACCAATCAAATCATATTTGACCTGGCTGGTCTCGCCCCGTTTTAGGGTATAGGTGTGGCTCTTTTCAGCAATAAAGCCTTGCCCTTCCTTTACTTTTTCCGCAGACCATTCTTCCCCCTGGGTTCCCCGGGTCACCGTGTACTGGAGCTCTGTAACAAAAAGTTTATCGTCAATATGCCGGATTGCATTCTGAATCAGCTCATTGCTGTCAAAATGCACAGAATAACTCCATTTATGATTGATGTAATTCCAGAGCGTCTGGAATTCTTTCTTGAAGAAATTGTCATTCAGCGCATTTTCCTGCACCTTTGTCACGTGACCATTCTCAATCATACCGTCAAGCGCATGTTCATCAAAGATACCCTGCACCAGCGCATGCACGCCATCCCCGATATGTTTCACTTTCTCCGGAAGCGGAGCCAGGGAATGATTCTCAGCATCCGTCCGATACTGATCCGTGACATGACCGTCTTCGTCAATGTAATCATTTTTCACCAGATAGAAATAAATCGCGTTTGCCTCATCGCTGGTAACGGTGATGGTATCATCACCGACTCTCAGCCGTTTGCCTGCAAAGTATTCCGGCGTTGCCTTAGTTGGCCGCTCATACAGGTCATCCCTGATTTCCTTCTGCAGAGAAGAAACAAAGTCCTTATAGCCATCACTCGCGATAACGGTCAGCTTGTTGACTTCCTGTACCTCTGAGCCAAGAACGTGCTCATCCATCCGGCTGCCGGATTGGTTCACGCAGATTCGAAGGCCACGGCCCACTTCCTGCCGCTTGTTGGTTGTCGAATCGCCGCCATGCTTCAGCGTGCAGATCTGGAAGACATTCGGATTATCCCAGCCTTCCCGCAAGGCGGAATGGGAGAAAATAAAACGAACCGGGTTGTCAAAAGACAGCAGTTTCTCCTTATCTTTCAGAATCAATTCATAGGCAGACTCATCATCGCTGATATCAGAGCCACGCTTCATTTTACTGTCAATCTTGTGGCCTTTTTTGTCGATGCTGAAATATCCGGCATGGGTAGCATGCACATCGATGCTGCGCAGATACTGCTCATAAGGCGTGTTGAACAGAGTCAGATATTCATTGAGAATCGCTGTATATTCCTCTTCAAAAATCCGGCCATATTCCGAATTCACTTCGTTCCCGTCAGCATCATACTTTCGGTAATTCTCCACCTTATCGATAAAGAACAGGGAAAGGGTCTTGATACCGCGATCATACAGTTCCTTTTCCTTTTCGAAATGGGACCGAATAGTCTCGCGGATCTGTACACGACGAATATCCTTTTCACTGACATCGCCCAGGACTTCGCCTGTGTGAATTTCCATGCCATTGGTAAATGTCACAGCGCCCTTGATGGGGTCAATCTCATTGATATGATACCCCTGATACTGCTCCATCCCTTTCGAAAGAGTATAAAGGTCATCATCCACACCTACGAGTCTGGTCTCCCGATTGATGGACTTCTCATAGCGGATTTCAAATTCCAGGCGCGCCATAGGCGGTTTCTTCGGGGATATGACAATATTCTCCAGAAACAGGTAGCCGTCTGTTCCCCGGAGATTCTTGATATCGAAGCCCTTGACCTCGATCTTTTTGACCAGCTTCATCCGGTAGGCGTCCAGCGCATCCAAAACATACACCAGATCATGATGCTCTTTATGGGTGGCGGAATAATTCAGCATAAACAGTGGATTGAATTCCTTCAGGGATTCCTGCGTCTTTTTGCCGCCCATTTTCTGCGGTTCGTCCAGAATCACAATGGGCCTGTTGGCCTGGATCACATCGATGGGCCTGCGTCCGCCAAAATCCTCCGGCAGCTCCATGTGGATCCTTCGGGCATCCTTACCCCGGGCATTGAAGGCCTGTACATTAATAATCATAACAGAAAGATCTGCGCTGGAACTGAATCGGTCAATGTCCGTCAGATTTTTGGAGTTATACACAAAGAACCTTGCCTTTTTCCCGTACTGCTCCATGAAGTGATCCTGCATCATCTGGAAACTCTTCTGCACTCCTTCCCGGATGGCAATGGAGGGGACTACCACAATGAACTTGCTCCACCCATACTGCTTATTCAGCTCGAACATGGTCTTGATGTAAACATAGGTCTTTCCTGTACCCGTTTCCATTTCCACATCCAGAGAGCAGGCCCCCATATGCCGGGCAAGAGAAGAAGATTCCTTAATATTGCTGCCCTTTTGGACTTCCCGGATGTTATGAAGAAGCTGTGGCTCGTTCAGCGAAACCGGTGCGTTGGCAAACCCCATGAATAGTTCTTCATCAGACTGCTGCCCGTTAAACAGGTTGCGATAGTCATCCTGGCTGCCAACATCCCGACGGTAGCCGACCTTATCCTGAAAGGGCTGGCCGGAGAATACTCTGACTACGCTGTTTACAGCATCCGTCTGGTACCCCTGTATGGTGAATTTAAATTTCATGGCAACCATATCACAGCACCTTCCTTACCGTTTGCGGACTATAGGTATCAAAAATCTGCTCGAAGTTTGCAGCCACACTGTCAGAGCTGAAAGAACTGTCACGGAATACTGCATAGAAAGGATGCTTTCTGGCAATGGCGGTCACAACATCATCGGTCACATCCCTGTCAAAGCAGGCAATCAGATAGCCATCGGCCACAGAAAAAACCTTCTTCCCTGCAATTTCTTCCTCTTCCACTTTGGAAGACAGCAATACTCCCAGATCCAGCATGACCTGGATTAGAAGGTCTTCCGGTGTACGGTCTTCTTTGATGTTGTCTGTAAAAAGATCCAATTCTACTTGTTTTACATCAGAAGGTTTGTAATATACATCTTTCATGTTGGAAGAGTCCACCTTAAAGCAGCGGAAGCCGTAGTCGATATCAGCCCCCGTTTCCTCTTTGATTTTCTTGCCGGCGCGGCGGATGCGTTCTTCGCCGATGTCGCAAATCGTCTTGTAACCGGCTTTATATGCTTCTGATTTTTCGTTTGTTTCTTCTGGGAGCTGCACTAAGATAAATTTACGATTTCCACTGTCATCAGCATTTAACTGTATAACTGCGTGTGCAGTAGTAGCAGAGCCAGAGAAAAAGTCAAGTATAATGCTGTTTTTATCTGTTCGTACTGCCGTAAGTAAAAGCTGTTTTATCAAGCTAGTTGGTTTTGGAAAATCAAATGTTCTTAGATCAAATAACGATCGCATTTCCGCAGTACCTTGAGCAGTATTACTTTGATCAGATGTAATCAAATTTCTAAATGGAATTGTTCTTTCGATAGGATTTCCCTCGTTGTCAATACGAGCATAACGCTTATTATATACATTCCATTCTCCCCCCGTTTTCTTAAATTCAATAAATCCATTTGCAATCCCCCAGTCAACTTTTGTTTTGCTCCAGAGATAATTCCATCCCTCAGTAGATCTTTTGTTTCCTCCACCAGGGTAGCGAATTGATCCATCTGGCATGGTTATTCCATAATTCAATGCCTCAGAATAATGTCCAGAAACTCTTCGCCTGTCAAGTTTATCTAATGCATATTTTCCTCGTACTTTTTCATATTCATCTGTCAAAGAATAACTTTTATCATCAGCAAGCATTCCGTCAAATGTGAAGCTCGATCGATTTTTTGTATATATTAAAACATTTTCAGTAACAGTCACTATATCAGTACCCGTATTAGATCCAGCAGTCGACTGCCAGACAATATTAGCTACAAAGTTTTGCTCTCCAAAAATCTCATCACAAGATTTTCTCAAATTTTCCACTTCATTATCATCGATACTTATAAAGATAACCCCATATTCACTAAGCAAGTCTTTTGCTATGCGAAGTCTCGGATACATCATATTCAACCAATCCGTATGAAATCTTCCGTTGCTTTCACTATTTTGTACCAGCCGATTTCCTTTTTCATCGGTCTGCCCGCTGTTCTCTGCATAATCCGCTGCCTTCTGCGAAAAATCATCTTCGTAAATGAAGTCATTTCCCGTGTTATAGGGCGGGTCGGTTGCCTTACAACATTTGATACAATTACACGATTATTCCCTTAAATTCTTGAACAATGCACCCTGGGGTGCAAAGTGAAGTGCACCCCAGAAGCCCCCTGCAATTGCTGTTAAAATTGACATGCCTGGTGTTTTGGACAAAGAAAAAACCGCTCTGCATTTCTGCAAAGCGGTTTCTATTTA
>NZ_JBQOUY010000051.1:0-5330 GCF_052216985.1 Acidaminococcus nyctereutis | reverse complement strand
TCCGAATCAGCTGGGACAGCACATCCGGCACAGAATCGTAGAGCAGCTCCAGAGCCTCGTAGTTTCCCTGGCGCACCAGCTCCCGGGCTTCTGAAAGGTCCGGCAGATGGTTCTGAGGAAGATTTTGAATTTGAATGTGCCGCCCCGCATACCGTCCGGTCCTATTGGCCCCATAAAACTGGAACATACCTCTGGCTCGTCCATCCTTACAAGCCGTCATTTCCATGGCCTGATATTTCTTCACCGAGGACTTGGCCAGTTTCTGTCGGAGCAACAGGACGCTGCGCAAAGGCTCCTGGGCGGTTTTCAATAGTTCCTGGACATTCTTCTTTCCCAGGGAATCCGTCTTTAATCCATGCTGTTCCAACCAGTCCAACATCTGGATGACAGAATTGGGGTTCTCCAGACCAGTCCGTTCCTTCAGGGCTGCCATTAGGCTCTCCCGGCTTTTGGCATCCAGGGCCACCGCTTGTTTGGCCAGTTCCAGATCAATGGCGATACCCCGATCGTTGATTTCTTGGTCCAGATGGTATTCCTCCCACACCTGTTTCGGCACTGGGTACTTTTGCAATCGCTGTTGAATGGCCATTTCCACTTCCACGTCCCGTTTGTTGTAAGATTTGAACAGGTTCCATTTGTCCAGGGCATGTTGAGGGAGATTTCTGGTCCGGCCGCCGTTGGCCTTGGTTTCCTTGCAGGGGATGCAGAAATACCGGATCAGCTCCCGCCCTTCCTTCATCTTCTGGTTGTCCAGATTCAGCACGGCCCCCACTCCCTCCAAAGAAAGGGGCAGCCCCAGATAGGCGGACCAGACCATGGAACACTTCCATCCGGCCGGATTCAGGAACCGGGCACATTTCTTGGATAGGGGATGCTGGTCATGAAAGGGGTCCAAGCTCCTTCCCAGGTCAGTGAGGTGCCGGGACAAACACACCCGTTCGAAGTTGGCATTGAAGGCCCATTTGGTAACGGTGTCATCGGTCAGGGCATCCAGGATTTCTTCCGGGATGGATTCTCCCTGGGCCAGATCGACGACCTGCACGGGTCCTCCATCCACTGCATACCCGAAAAGAAGGATTTCAAAGGCGGGAGACTCGGCATATTTATAGACCCCGCATTTGGCTAAGTTCACATCGCTGTAGGTTTCAATATCGATACTGATGGTTTTCATACGTTTCACCTCGAGAAAAGCGGCGAAGCACAAGGCCCCGCCGCCACCATTTACCACGTCTTATTTCCGAAAGGATTCCATCTGTTTGCGATGATATTCTGCTTCCCGTTCCTCCCGGTTCCGGGCCGCAATTTCATCCCGCTGGTCCTTTTTGATATCCGTGTAGATCATGGCCACAAAGAAGCCGCCAACACACAGGGCAACGAGACAGTACAGACAATCCAGAATCAATTTCAAAACATTTTCCATTATTGTTCCTCCTTAGTCCAGGAAATCATCATCGTCTGCCGTAGCAAAGTCGTCTTCTGCCCGGGGTTTTCCGCCCAGAGGCTCCCCGTCACGAATCTTCTGCAGGTTGTTCAGGCCGCAGGCAATGCCCTTGTTGCCGTTGGAGTTGAAGGCGTAGAAGTTGATGGAGGCTCTTCCATAGACCCCGCTGTACACTTCAGACCGTTCCAGAATCTGCTGGCAGGAAGAATCTACGATGCCGGGCTTTGTGGCAGAATTGGCATTAATGAAGTAGCTGTCCTTGTAGGTATCATCCCCAGGCCGTTCCAGATCTCCGTCACGGAGCGGGTTCTTGATGGTTTCCAGCTTCGGCACGATGCGGCCATTTCCTTTGAGCTTGCCCTGCCCTTCCTCATAGGCTGCTTGGATAGCCGCTTTCACCTTTTCCACGGTCTTTGTATCAGACTTGGGGATGATGAGGCTCACGCTGTACTTGGGGGTTCCTCCGTTGATGGATTTGGGTTCCCAGACGTTGGCGTAGGACCAGCGGGTATTTGCTCCGGTAATGACTTTGCAAGGGTTTACATAATGTTTCATTGTTCGTTCCTCCTTAATTTTCACTGCTAAAATCTTCTGCCGCGGTATGCATAGCCGGGCGTTTGTCCGATTCCGGTACCAGGACCGGTTTGCCTTGGGGCTTTTCGATGAGGCCGGACAGAAGTTCATCAAACCTCCGTTTCCCCAGAAGGCGGGTCAGGGCCGTGATGCCCATGAGTTTCTTTTCGTAGGGAGAGTATCCGGCTTCCTCCACTTTGGCGGCCACCGCATCGTCGTCTACATAACGGCGATTGGAGCGCCCTTCCACCAGTTTCCAGCCAGTCCATGCCTTGCCGGATAGAGCCTGCTGCAGGGCATAGTCCTTAATGTCACCCACCCAGGCTACAAGGTCATCGGCCTTTTCCAGCACTGCTTCTACTTCTGCGTCACAGAGAGTGGACGGCATGGCGAAGTCATACCTGGCAAGTTCCAGGTTATACTCTGCCCGTTTCCGGCAGGTGGCCCTGATCTTGCAGAACCGGCAGTGCTCACCGGCTTTGTACTCCCCTTCCCCTTTAGCCGCCAGAGCAGCCGTGGGTTTGAGGACTTTCTCCGCCCATTGGAGCAAGTCGCCTTTAGTCATTTCGTAGGTACTGACATTGTCCCGTCTTGGCTGGAAGATGGTCATGGAGACCTTTTGGATATCGTAAATCCCGTCGAAAAGCTCCAGTGCCCCCAGGGCATAACACATCATCTGGGGATTCTTCTCCGCACTGACTTCCACACCAAGCCCGTGCTTGTAATCGATGACGGTCAGGGTATCGTCCGCCACAATGACACAGTCTCCTGTACCGAACCCATCCGGCACCCATTTCGAGAAGTCCAACCACTGTTCTACAAGGACGATGGGATCCTTGCACTCTTTCTTTGCTTCCGCAAGCCGCTCCATGACGAATTGGGCATAGTCGTCCGTGCATTCAGCCATTTCCTCGCTGTAATAGTCGAGGGTCCCCGTAGGGTTCTGGGCCTTCCTGCCCAGGGCTTCCTTCACCTTGTATTCGCAGAGAGTATGAGCATCCGTACCCTCCCGGGCAAAGTCGCTTGTGGTATCCGGCCGCTTAGCACACTCCAACGCGGAAGGCGGGCAGGCCAGCCAGCGGTAGCTGGACGAGGCGGAAAGAACCGCATGCTGCTTATCCGGCATGGCTGATCTCCTCCAGTTCCTTCATGAAGGCTTCATAGTCTTCCGGCTTTACGCTGGAGAGTTTTTCCGCCCCATATTTTTCAATAAGGGCTTTCACTTCTGCCGTGAATCCCTGACAGGACTTGTCAGCCGCCGTTTTCCGGACTTCTTCAAAAGAAAGGACCTTCCGCTCTGGAATCACCTTTTCCGGCTCTGCTGTTCTATTGTTCATCTCGTTTTCCAGAGCTTCTACAATCCGCAGCAGGGTCTTTGTGCAATTGGCCAGTTCGTTTGCAAGATTTTCAAGATTGTCCTTCGTCACCTTAGTTTCCTCCTTCGTTAATTTCCCTGATGGCCAGTTCCTCTACGGAGTCGCCTGGCACGATGATGGTTACTTTTTCTTTCCCGCCCAGCAGGAACCGCAGGATCCGTTCCCGCACGGACACAGACCGCACGGCAGCGATATGCCCACCACCCTTTGCCGCAGAAACGCTGATGCTTACTCTTTGCTTCATGGCTTTTCCTCCTTCCTGAGGGTTGGTATCGTTTTCCCCTCCACTCTTTAGCCTTGGGAGAGTGGATGTTCTGACGTTTTCTCCAAAAAAATTTAAATAATTTTTCTGGGCATGCAAAAAAAACGGTATGAGAAGCTGCCATGGCTCCTATACCGGCTAAGGTTTTTTGATCGATCTTGAGACAAAAAAATAAGAGGCCCGTCACTTGGACGTTCCTCTGCAAAGTATAAATTCTGATTGTTGCCGTCTTGACGATTATGTATCTTTACATTACCTTCTGAAACATATGGCGCACCTTGTCCAGGCGGTTGTTTGGACGGCGGGGCTGGATGACCGGCTGGCCGACAGCGGCCTGATACCCTTTTAGCTCTGTAAGGCATACGCTCTGCCCGTTGGTGTAAAAGGCCAGATCAGTACGGTATGCCTGTATACAGCGGGCGGGAATCTCGCCAGTAAAGACAACTTCATCCTTTTTTACCTGGGCCGTTTCGATGGTGGCACAGTATTTCGGTGCATCATGATAAGCCCTGGAAAGGTATTCCTGGGGCGCATAGAGGATGAAGGAGAGATAAGGTTCCAGCAGCTGCGTCCCCGATTCCTTCAATGCCTGTTCCAATACAATCGGGGCCAATGAGCGGAAGTCCGCCGGCGTGCTGACCGGACTGTAATAAAGCCCGTATTCAAAGCAAATCTTACAGTCCGTTACGTTCCAGCCGAACAAGCCCTGCTCCAGCCCGTAACGGATACCATCCCTGACAGCGTTTTGAAAACTCTGGTTCAAGTATCCCAGCGAAACCCGGCTCTCGTATTGTACGCCGGAGCCAAGCGGGAGTGGTGTAACAGACAGTCCGATAGATGCCCAAAACGGGTTGGGCGGCACCTCGATATGGATGGTGTGGCTGGCTGCTTTGAGCGGCCGCTCCATATAAATGACGGTGGGTTCCTTTACCACTGTTTCAATCTTGTATTTTTCCGACAGCAAAGCGGAAACGACCTCCAACTGCACCCGGCCCAAAAAAGAAAGAATGATCTCATGGGTGATGGAATCCACTTCGCAGCGCAAAAGCGGGTCAGTATCCGCAAGTTGCGTAAGAGCGTCCAGCAGCCGTTCTCTTTGCGCTGCCGTTTTCGGCGCAATCGTCGTCCGCAGCATGGGGAGGGGGGCCTCGCGCCACCTTTTACGAGGGAGCCGGGTTTGATCCCCTAATACATCGTTTAACCTCACGCTGTCGCTGGGAAGGATAACAATTTCGCCCGGATAAGCGGTGTCTGTCCGAACAATTTCCCCTTTGGATGGAATACGCATCTCTGTGATTTTCAGCTTTTCTCTCCCGGCCAGGGCCACCGTATCCCGCAGGCGCAGCGTTCCGCTGTATAGCCGCAGATAGACACGCCGCTGGCCGCAATCGGTGTACTCAACCTTGAAAACGCTGCCGCATAGGGTGGCGCTCCCCTGTTCCCCAATCGGTTGGAACAGTCCTGTCACCGCATCCATCAACGGTTGAATGCCAAGGCCCTTTTTGGCGCTGCCATGATAGACCGGAAACAGGGAGGCTTCTTGAACCCGCCGCTGTTCCTCCCGCGCAAGTTTTTCCCGGCTGATTGGTTCTCCTGCGATATACTTTTCCAATAATTCATCGTTATTTTCGATGACCGCATCCCATGCTTCTATGTCGGTATTTTCCTCCAGGACTAT
>NZ_JBQOUY010000050.1:0-7850 GCF_052216985.1 Acidaminococcus nyctereutis | reverse complement strand
ATTAGGGTTTGTACATTCAAAAAATTTGCTTGCAAATTTCTCATTCGGCTCGAGACTCGAGACCCGAGACCGAGCCGCTATGCGGCTTATGAGACCGGGGGTGTTGCACGTAACGTGCAACACCCCCTTTTCATCAATTATACTTCAGCACCGCTCCCTGGGCGGCGGAGGACACCAGGGACGCATAGCGGGCCAGGTACCCTTTCTTCACTTTGGGAGGCGGGCAGACCCAGTTTTCTTTCCGTTTGGCCAGCTCTTCGTCGCTGACTTGCACGTTCAGGGTCCGGTTGGGGATGTCGATGTCGATGATGTCCCCTTCCTCGATCAGGGCGATGTTGCCCCCTTCCCGGGCTTCCGGAGAGATATGGCCGATGCAGGCGCCCTGGGTGGCACCGGAGAAACGGCCATCCGTCAGGAGAGCCACCGATTTGCCCAGGCCCATGCCGGTGATCACCGCGGTGGGGTTCAGCATTTCCCGCATGCCGGGGCCGCCTTTGGGCCCTTCATAGCGGATCACCACCACGTCCCCCGGGTTGATCTTCTTGCCCACGATGGCTTCGATGGCTTCATCTTCCGAATTGAACACCCGGGCCGGGCCGGAGTGCTTCAGCATTTCCGGAGCCACGGCACTTTCCTTGACCACGGAGCAGTCTTTGGCGATGTTCCCTTTCAGCACGGCGATGCCCCCAGTCTTCCGGATGGGATCCTTCACCGTGTGGATCACTTCGGGACGGAGGATCTTGGCGCCTCTGATGTTTTCGCCCACGGTCTTGCCGGTGACGGTCAGGCAGTCCTTTTCGATGAGCCCGTGTTTGGCCAGTTCATTCATGACAGCCCGGATCCCGCCGGCTTCTTCCACGTCGATCATATGGAAGGTCCCGCCGGGGCTCAGCTTGGTCAGGTAAGGGGTGTGCTTGCTGATTTCATCGAACAGCTCCAGGGGCAGGTCCACGCCTGCTTCGTGGGCGATGGCCGGCAGATGGAGGCAGGTGTTGGTGGAGCCCCCCATGGCCATGTCCACGGTGATGGCGTTCCGGAAAGCCTTGGCCGTCATGATGTCTTTGGGACGGATGTCCTTGGCCAGCATTTCCATCACCTGTTTGCCGGCTTCCTTGGCCAGGGCGATCCGGGCACCCTGGTAAGCGGCCGGGATGGTCCCGTTGCCCGGAAGCCCCATGCCCAGGACTTCCGTCAGGGAATTCATGGTATTGGCCGTGAAGAGACCGGCACAGGAACCGCAGCCGGGGCAGGCGCAATGCTCGATCTCCGACAGTTCTTTTTTGCTGATGCTCCCGGCTTCAAAACGGCCGGCGGCTTCGAACACCGTGCTGACGCTGATGTCTTTGCCCTGGTAACGGCCGGGGAGCATAGGCCCGCCGCTGACGACTACTGTAGGGATGTTCAGCCGGGCTGCCGCCATCAGCATGCCCGGGACGATCTTGTCGCAGTTGGGGATCAGGACCAGGGCGTCGAAAGCATGGCCGTTGGCTACGGCTTCGATACTGTCTGCTACCAGTTCCCGGCTGGCCAGGGGGTATTTCATGCCGTCATGGCCCATGGCGATGCCGTCGCAGATGCCGATAGCCGGGAATTCGATGGGGGTGCCGCCGTTTTCCAGCACACCGTATTTCACGGCCTTGGCGATCCGATCCAGATCCATATGGCCGGGGATGATCTCATTCTGGGCATTGCAGATCCCGATCAGGGGTTTCTTCAATTCATCTTCCGTATATCCCATAGCATAGAACAGAGAGCGATGGGCTGCCCGGGTGGAACCTTTTTTTACCGTTGTACTTCTCATGATATTCCTCTTTTCTCTTTTTGCTAGCAGGTTTGCCGTGATATAAGGAATAATTTAGCACGGAGTGTAACCCCTGTCAATCAAAAAGGCGAATCAGTCTTTTGATACGTGGACAGTTGTACAAGGTTTAACATATAGGGTGGTCTGTCCGGTGTAGATCACGAATCCGGGCTTGGCGCCGGAAGGCTTTTTCACCAGCCGTTTTTCCGTATAGTCCACTGGCACCCGGTCGGCATTGCGTCCCTTGCTGTACCCGGCGGCCAGCTGGGCAGCCGCCAGGATATCTTCCTGCCGGGGCTGGGGCAGGGTGGTCTTCAGGATCACATGGGACCCGGGGATGTTCTTGGCGTGGAACCACAGATCGCCGCCCCGTCCCAATTTGAAGGTCACTTCGTCGTTCTGCCGGTTGTTCTTTCCAATATAAAGGAAGGTATCCGGGGTCAGCACCACTTTGAGAGGGGTGGAACGGCTCTGGGAAGGCTGTTTCTTCCGGGGCTGGGGCAGGAGTCCCAGGGTGATGATCTCCTGCTTGATCTCGGCGATCTCCCCCTTGGTGGAAGCGGTCTCCAGGGAGACATCCAGGCTCTGGAGATAGGTGAGCAGGGCCTGGGCTTCTGCCTGCTGCTGCTGGATCTCTCCCACGGCTCGTTTGAATTTGTTGTACCGCTTGTAATAGGCCTGGGCGTTTTCCATGGGAGTCAGTTCCGGGGCCAGGGCGATCTTCAGCTTCTTCCCGTCATAGAGACTGTCCAGTTCACAGGAGGTCTGGCCTTTTTGCAGGGACCAGCCATAGGCCATCAGGGTATCCGCCATGATTTTCTGGGTCTCGGCGTTCTCCGCTTTGGCCAGGTCCTGGGCCAGGAATTTCAGTTTCTTTTCCGTCTTGGCTTCCTGGGAAGCGACCAGTTTGGTCAGCAGGTCCTTTTCCGGGATCTGGATGGGGATCAGGGAAGCACTGTAGGCCTGGGCGGCCAAAAGGGAGGGAAAGGCCTTCCGGGTCCATTCCGGATGACTCTGGGGCAGGTAGGGGACCAGGTTCTTCATCCGGTTCCGGCTGTCGATCTGGGCGATGACCGAGGGATCCGTCCCCTCCAGCCGCTGGCGGATCTCCTCTTGGAGCTGGGCGATGGCGCCTTCCAGCTTCCGGGCCCCTTCCAGGTCCAGCAGGTTCACGGGGCCTTCACAGCCGCTGCGCAGTTCCACTTCCTGGGCGGTGTATTTCCCGATGCCCTGGGTGGCGGCGATGAGCCCCTGGACCAGGGACACATCCCCCTGGGCCACAGCGGCCTCCCGGATGGCGTGAGGATCCGCGGAGAGGAAATCCAGGCCTTCCTGGGCCGGGGGCAGGGTATAGGGCAGATTGGGCAGGATCTGGCGGAAGCGGCTCTGGGCCTTGCCGATATGGCGCAGGGCATCCAGGATAAGCCCGTTTTCGTCCACGAAGATGATGTTGCTGTTCTTGCCGGTGAGCTCCAGGATCAGCTTCTTGGTGATGATCTTCCGTTCCGCCCCGATCAGATCCACATCCAGGGTCAGGATCCGATCCAGGCCCCGCTGGGATACCTGGGCGATCCGGCCTTCTTCCAGATGCTTCCGGAGCAGCATGCAGAAACTGGGCGGCAGATCCGGCCGTTCCGGCAGGGTATCCGGCAGGGTGATCAGGGGGGAGTCCCCGTTCATATCCACCAGCAGATTGACCGTCCGGTTCTGCTGGTTCACCTGCAGCAGCAGAGAAGCCCGGCTGGGCATGAAAATCTTGAAAATCTTTCCGCCGCTGAGAGCGGCCGTCAGTTCCCGGGTCAGGAGCTGCAGGGTGATTCCTTCTAAATTCATGATTTCCTCCAATATTTGCACGGTTTCGTTAAATTCGTTATAATATATTGATTAGTATAACCGGATAGGACTGTTCGGTCAAACCGTAAAGGAGAGGATATCATGAAAAAACTGGGCCTTTTCACAGCAGCCTTCCTGCTGTTTACCCAACCTGTCTTCGCTATGCTTCCCCTGACTCCCAATACCATCCAGTCTGCACAGACTTATGGAGCCGAACGGAAAGGAGCTTCTCTGGGGGAACTGCTGGCTCCCTGGACAGTTTACGATCGGAAGCAGATGAATCCCTATGGGCTCCGGGAACGGGTGATCGTCTATACCCCCTATCTGACAGCGGCGGTGGATGCCCGGCAGCAGGCCAGCGACGGGAATACCCCTACGGTGGCCCAGGGGATGAAGGTGGCCAAACAGTACGACGGGGTCCTGGCCCTGGGCCTCAACCTGAGCACTAGCGTGAAGCTGGAACCCAAGAACCTGAAAGTGAAGCTGTACCAGGGGCAGAAGGTATTGGAACCCTATTACTGCAACTTGAACAGCGCTTCCCAGCGGGATATGCAGATCCCCAACAAACAGAGCGGGGAACTGGAAGACAACAATGTGTGGGACCTGCAGTATTTCGTCTATTTCGACCTGACCAAGGTGAATCCCAACCGGACCATGGTCCTGGCAGCCACCGATGAATACGGGGGAACCCGGGAATTCGTCCTGAAACTGATGACGATGAACTGATACAAGGGAGGAGAAACGCATGATCCAGAGCATGACCGGCTATGGCCGGGGCGAATGGGCAGAAAGGGACTTTACCTTCCAGATCGAGATCAAGACGGTGAACCACCGGTACGGGGAGGCATCCCTGCGGCTGCCCCGGTTCCTGAACCCTCTGGAAAACCGCCTGCGCCGGAAGATCCTGGATCGGATCAGCCGGGGACATATGGATGTCTTCATTACTTCTGGATACACAGGAGCGGAAGGCAGACAAGTTACGATTGACAAAGGCCTGGCAAACGCTTATCATGATAGTTTGAAAGAGCTCGCCCACTTGTTGGGTTCTTCCTGGGAAACTTCTTCCCAAGAACTGCTTTTCATTGCCGGCTGTCCCGATGTGCTGCTGCCAGAAGAGGGGAAGGTGGACCTGGAGAAACTGTGGCCGGGGATCGCCAAGGCCACGGATGAGGCCCTGGACCATCTCTTGGAAATGCGCCGGACAGAAGGAAGGCAGCTGGCGGCTGATTTGGAAAAACGCATTACAGTCATCGAAGGACAGCTGGAGGCCATCGAAGAGCGGGCTCCGGAAACGGTGCAGGAATATCGGCAGAAACTGGGCCGGCAGCTCCGGCAGCTGCTCCAGGAAGCGGGGACCGGTCCTTTGGACGAGAGCCGGATCATCCAGGAAACGGCCATCTATGCGGACCGGGTGAATGTGACAGAAGAAACCGTCCGTCTCCACAGTCACCTCCGGCAGTTCCGTCAGCTGCTCCAGGCAGAACAGCCTGTGGGACGGCGGATGGATTTCCTGGTCCAGGAAATGAACCGGGAAGCCAATACCATTGCGTCCAAAGCAGGGGATGCCCTGATCATCCAGACCATCGTGGATATGAAAAGTGAAATCGAGAAGGTAAGGGAACAGATCCAGAATATACAATAAGACTAGGAGAGAAGTTATTTATGGATATCAAACTGATCAACATCGGCTTCGGCAATATCGTTTCCGCACAGCGGGTCATCACCATCATCGGACCGGAAAGCGCTCCCATCAAACGGATCATCCAGGATGGACGGGACAAGGGCGTGGTCATCGATGCCACCTATGGCCGGCGGACCCGGGCCGTATTGATTATGGACAGCGGCCACATCGTGCTGTCTGCCCTGCAGCCAGAAACCATCGCCAACCGGTTTGTGACCCAGGAGGCCCAGGAAGAACCGGCTGCAGAAGAGAGGGAGGAAGACAATGAATAAACCTCAGGGGATTTTGCTGGTGCTCAGCGGGCCCAGCGGCGCTGGGAAGGGGACCATCTGCGCCCGGCTTCGGGAAAAACGGGACCATATGGCCTACTCGGTTTCCTGCACCACCCGTCAGCCCCGGAATGGAGAAGTGGACGGGGTGAATTATTTCTTCAAGACCCGGGATGAATTCGAAGAGATGATCAAGAACGGAGGCCTCCTGGAACACGCTTCCGTATATGGGAACTATTACGGGACACCCCGGCAGTATGTGCTGGATAAACTGGCGGAAGGCCTGGATGTGATCTTGGAGATCGATCCCCAGGGAGCCCTCCAGGTGAAGAAAAGCTATCCGGACGGGGTCTTCGTCTTCATCGTGCCTCCTTCCCTGGATGAACTGTCCAAGCGGATCTACAAACGGGGCACCGATGCGGTGGACGTGATCAAACGCCGGCTCAGCGCTGCTACCAGCGAACTGGCCTATGCCTCCAAGTATGACTACATCGTGGTCAACGACGAAGTGGAGAAGGCCACGGATAAAGTCAGCAAGATCATCGATGTGGAACACCTGCGGGTGGGCCGCACCTATTATATCGTTGATGAAATCTGCCATAACGGCACCTGTGACTGCGCAGAGACGCAGGAGAAGTAAAGGAGAGTACAACTATGTCCATGATTGATCCTTCCATTGATTATTTGGCTGATAAAGTCGGCAGCAAGTATGCCCTGGTGATTATGGCCTCCAAACGGGCCCGGCAGCTGGTGGACCATGCTCCGGCCCTGGTGAAATGCGATTCCAACAAACCGGTTTCCATCGCCTTGAAGGAAATCGGCGAAGGCCTGGTGACCATCGCCACCAAAGAAGACCTGAAGGAAATGAAAAAATAACAGGAGGCAGCTGTGCTGGAAGGCAAAAAGATTGCATTGGGAGTCACCGGCGGCATTGCCGCTTATAAGGCCGTGACCCTGGTGAGCCGGCTGGTCCAGGCCGGGGCCCAGGTGCGGGTCATCATGACCGATGCGGCTACCCATCTGGTTTCTCCCCTGCTGTTCAAGGAAATCAGCGGGAACCCGGTGGCCACGGACCTGTGGGCCGGCAACGCGGAATTCAATGTGGAACATGTGGCCATCGGCCGCTGGTGCGACCTGATGGTGGTGGCTCCGGCTACGGCGGATATCATCGGCAAAATGGCCAATGGCATCGCCGACGACCTCTTATCCACCACCCTGATGGCCTGTGACAGACCCAAGATCGTCTGCCCGGCCATGAACACCAATATGCTGGAAAATCCGGCGGTGGTCCGGAACCTGGCCACCCTGCGCCAGGATGGGATCACCCTCATGCCCAGTGCCGCCGGACACCTGGCCTGTGGCATCAACGGCTCCGGACGGCTGCCGGAACCGGAAGACATCAAGGCCTTCATCGACGCCTTCCTGGCCAGCCGGGAAGGGGACCTGCGAGGGCTGCGGATCCTGGTGACCGCGGGGGGGACCCGGGAAGCCATCGATCCCGTCCGTTTCATCGGCAACCGGTCCAGCGGGAAGATGGGGTACGCCATCGCTCGGGATGCAGCCCGGCGGGGAGCGGAAGTCACTTTGATCTCCGGCCCGACGGCTCTGTCCGTACCCCGGAATGTGGCGTTCCAGAATGTGGAGACCACCCGGGAAATGATGGATGCTGTACTGGCAGCCTATCCAGCGGTGGACGTGGTGATCATGGCGGCTGCGGTGGCAGACTACCGGCCCCACCATGCAGAAGCACAGAAAATCAAGAAAAACGATGAGACCCTGACCATTGCCCTGGATAAGAACCCGGATATCCTGAAGCAGCTCGGCCAGGAAAAGAAGGGCCAGTTCCTGGTGGGCTTTGCGGCTGAGACCCAGCACCTGTTGGAAAATGCCGCTGCCAAAGTGAAGAAGAAGAATTTGGATATGATCGTGGCCAACGACGTGACCATGAAGGGCGCCGGCTTCAGCACCGATACCAATGTGGTGAAGCTGCTGTTCCCCAGCGGAGAGATCCGCAGCCTGGAGCTCATGAGCAAGGAAGAAGTGGGGAACCATATCCTGGATATCGTGAGAGATGCTGTGAAGAGGGAAGCATAAAAAAGGGGCTGTTGCATGCGCAACAGCCCCTTTTTGAGGTCTCGAGTCTCGAGTCGTGAGTCTCGAGCCGTTGGATAGAACCTGTCCCCATGGCCAGGTTCTTTTGAAGGTGTAGAACCAGTATCGTGCTGGATATAGAAACGAATATCTTATCGTTAGCAGATTAGGGTTT